>QENJ01000023.1 GCA_013374505.1 Candidatus Methanophagaceae archaeon | reverse complement strand
GCAGTTGTAGAAGATTTTACCTGATTATAACGGATTTAGGGGAGGCCACAATCCTTGTTATTTCAAGATGTTATGTTCTTATCGAAGGCGCCAAAAACACGAATATAAGCCCAAGTAGATGATATATTATTCGTTTATGTTCTTCGCATAAGACTGTAACTTATTGAAACCATTGAAATGCATGGCTCCCCAAAAAGCGTTATAATCAGGATTTTGATCGATTGAACTTATTGTTGATTTAAGTGTGCCGAATCTGGAAAAGGATGCCGCTTCATAATGCCATAAACCATATTCATCATATCTTGGTATATTGGCAGCGATTCCCGACGGCATGACAACATATTGATTTAACAACGTTTTTGGATCATACCTTTCGTAAACTTTTTTGTTGTAAATTCAGAAGGTTAGCTTAAGATAGAGCTTGTGGTTTGTATTAAATCATGTAACTGTTTGATTTTTAACGATTTTTGTTTACGAAAGTGGTTTTTAAATTTCTTTTATTATCAATAGGTTATATGGCCATCGGGAATCGCTGGCCGGATACCGACGAGCTTATTATATGCCAATTCTCGCCCATGTTAATTTTCTGCTGGCTGCTTTAAAAAAATCGTTATTTTTTAAAAAAAAGGGTTGACATCTTTTGCCTTAAGGTAGTGATTGGTTATGCATATTTTGTTGAGCTTTCTCTTCAATAGGGACAACATTAATGCATGCTGACGCGCTTATTCCCATGACAGGATCATAGACCTCAATCCGACAACCAATTTGTGTAATAATTTGTTAGGCCATTTGTTAAGCAAAACTAAATACCCCTGTTGTTGGGTACGGATGACTTGCAATTTCATTGAATTCAATTTCCGATTCACTTTTGAATGAAACAGAATATTTTTTCGGCCAATTGACCAACCCCTCTCCAGGAGTGGAGCCCATTTTATGTTCCATGCTTCCATATGGAATGCTCATATATCCATAGTGCGTGATGATTGCCATTAAAGGCCCTTGCTGTGCCAAAAGGTGCTTCTTCTCGCGAACAAAATCTATTGAAATATCCTGATATGGAGTGATTTCACCTTTCCATTTCGGTGACAAAAAAAACCAACCCATTATTCTCAATAATTACTTGAACTGACTGACCTCGTTTGCATAGTCCCTCAAAATGCAATAAATACTCGACGTATTTTTCATATCCTTCTCTTATGTGGGGGTCTTGAGGACCATCGAACAAATGTGAATTTAGCTCCATTTCACGCGCCAAGTATTCACTAAATGTACCAGGCTCCATGTTTTTCAAGTAAACCAATGTCGCTGTTCTTGCTCGAACAACAATGTCTGGCGGATTCTGTGCGATTTCCTTAACCATATCTTTGGCCTGCTAATCAGCCGCATGGCTTTTTGTGTCGGCTAATTAGCCTTGTTATGCCTCTCGTTCTTCATCAATTATCTGCATATTGCAATTTTGATATTTTCCATAAATTGATGCCCACCATAACATATATCCGGGAAGGCCTTCCAGAATGGTTTCTGTCCTTGAGTTGTGCCCTCGTACAATACCGTACCAGTCTTGAAATTTTAAATCGAAAAGATTCAGCAAAGAATCAATCAATTCTTGATAACTTTTTAAAAGGAATCCAACATAATCGCGAATATCGCCCAAGGTTTCCCTATTTGGAGTCTTGAAAGAGTTCAAATATGTGTGGTCAAGAAATGTTTTCCCTTTCTGATCTTTTTGGAATAGAATTAAGAATGATTGATAATGATGCACAAGATCATTCCTCCGAGACATTAAAGCAGGGAACCACGAAAGCTTATGTTGAATTACGCTTGATAGCTCATCAGGTAACTGCCCATTTTTTTGTTTATTAAATAAAGAATGAAAAGATGAAGGTAGGCTGATCTTTTCGTTTTTTTTATAAAAATATTCTATTACTGTTGCCAATGTATCCAACAGAATTCTGTAAAATATGTATACTGATTTTAAATATACACGTGCTTTAGAATACGCCATTGGATCAATCTTGCTTGTTTCATTCTTTTCCAAAAGCAGCATGTTGGAATGAAGATAATAAAGCATAAAACTGAGTTCATAAGTATTTTCACCTAAGGCATGAAAAGGTTTTGGTTTGAATATAAGTTTTTTATTGGTTTGCGAGGGCAAGTTATTTTGGATCATTTGCATACTAGTAAACCAATTACTGAGATAGGTCGAAAGCTCATTTTTATGCCTTACGATCATGAATTCCGCTTTCTTGAAATGCCCATAACCCCGCCATCATCAGTGGGCAGGGGAAATGGGCCTTTGTAAATGGCAAGTAAACATAAAAACTGGTAAAAAACTCAAGCCGCACGACCCTGCCCATCTGAGTGCATGGCGTTGTTCGGCTCTTCTCGGTTTTTCGATAATTTTTAGAACTATGCGCTAATTGCCTGGAAGTCCAAGTGTTAGTTCCCCAATAACCTTTTCCTTGGTATGATCAAGAAAATTTATAAAAAACTAAATGAAATGATCAAGGTTGACCCCAAATACGACCCTGACCCCAAATATCCCTGCTGTTTATCACTCAACGTAAGTAACTTTATGCTTTACGACCTGTATGCACCAGATACTAATCCAGCGTAAAAAGCAACCATACGATTCACGAAATCTTGAATCCTATTTGGATTCTGGACTGACTTCGAGAACCACATGCCGCCAAATGTTTTCTTCAATGCTGTTTTCTTTGACCCATCTGGATTGTACTGTTCTATATGTTTTTGGAAATGTTTAAAGAAAGCAGGATGCGACGACACATCCCATTCGGAGAGCTTACTCTTGGCCAAACGAACCGCCCGTAAAATGTCCTCCCTGATTCCGTCATCAATTAAATCTGCCTCATATGATTTCCAGCCCATATCAAATACTTCGCTCTCGGAATGCTCAGACACCATTGATGACAACGCAACAAAGCAAACAAAAAAATCGAATAAGTCCTGATCTATGTACTTTTTTGCCATTTCAATTCCTAGACAATCCCTCAATTAGCGCTTCAACGCGGGCAATACTTCCAGGAGTGCCACCCACCAATTCGTGAAGCCAACTTTCACAAGCAGCGGCTGCAGCCCATTGCGGATGCCCGTAAGAATTGGCTCCAGACTGCAACGCATGTTGCCTTGCGGCTGTTGCTTCGTTCATTAACTTTTTAAATGCCGCCTGACGCTCAGTTTCGTCCAGTTTCTTCGCGCTATCAATTTTCGGCTTCAGAGCCAAAAGAGAATGAGCTATGGCCGTTCGCGCTGACTTCTTAAACCAGCCAGATGTGGCCTTCCTTATTTTGATCAGCTCCTCTTCAGTAAAACTCATAGCTACCTCCAATTGCCGAACGTCGCTTTTCAGCGGGCGCGGCTTTTTGCGCTCCGCTGCAAAAGCCTTGTTGGACATGTTTTCAAGAATTTGGTGATATTGTTGATTAGTGCCACCCGAATTGCTTTTGCACGGTATAGAACATTGCTGCAGGTTCCGAATCTCCCGCATAAATATTAGGTTCCCTATCGAAAAAGTAAAACGAGGCCAAAGATATTATTCCTGATGCCGCAACTCCTAAAGACAACGGCAGAAATGGTAACGAAGCAGCAATAGGCACGACTATGAATGCGTATTTTTTATATACCTTTCCCATACCCTTTTTCATAATGGCCTTGTATTTGGATATATACTCAGCCATCTCTTCAATCGCTTTTTCATCGGTAATTCCTTGTTCAATTATATCTTCTTGCCATTCATTAAATTTCCGTCGTATGTCTGCGAACTCAGACGTGTTCGATAGCTCAATTGTTTCTTCTAACAACCGCAAATCAGATCTTCCCGATCGTTTTGGTTGTATGAATTCATGTGCCAAAAGAAGGGCTAGTTTTTCTCGGCGCGTTTGTTTAACATCAAGTGTAAAATCATGTTTGAAATGGGTAAGCGAGGGATACGCTGCTACCGCCCTGACTTTGGATACCCCGGTTGGTAATTGTGGTAAAGAATCCTGTTGAAGCACTAATCGTGTTAGGTATCCAGCATCTATGTTTTTCGCCTGCGCTTCAGCTATATTTTTTGTATCGAAGGCAACGCTGCTCGCCTCCTTGTAGCGAATTCTAAAAAGATCCTGATTGTGCTCATTCCA
>QENJ01000318.1 GCA_013374505.1 Candidatus Methanophagaceae archaeon | reverse complement strand
GTGTGCTATGCAACAATCCACACCATTATTAGCCTGGAAGGCTTTTGTTAACGAAAACATTTGTGTAGGGTGTGGAAAGTGCACCGGGGTTTGCTGGACAGGTGCAATTAGAATTGTGAATAAAAAAGCAGTAGTGGATTTTAGCAGGTGTATATGCTGCACTGCTTGTGTACGGGCTTGTCCAAAAGGTGCCATTCAAATAGCCCCATATTCATTCCCGATTTTGCACAGAGATCAAGTACTGGAGAGGATAAAGACACAATTAAACGTCGTAAGGTACAAAGTTGAAGAGATGGAAAGAAGTATTGAAGAGTTATAAATGTGTAAATAAAAATAAAAAGAGGAATAAAAAGGAGAGGATGTGAACGTATGAAACTATGCATTCCCACATTGGGAAATGGGGGATTAGATGATGTTGTAAGCGAGCATTTTGGAAGAGCGCCAACGTTTACTGTTGTGGATATGGTGAGTAACAAGGTGGAAATTGTGCAGAACACGGGTGAACATTTTGGTGGCGTAGGCAATACACCGGATCTCGTAGCAGGTGCGGGTGCAGAGATAATGCTCTGTTCAGGATTAGGCCCCCGTGCAATCAGCATGTTTGAACAGTTGGGGATAGAGGTGTATGTGGGCGCCAGTGGTACGGTGAGCGAAGTAATAAGCGCTTTTCAGGCAGGAAGACTCAACGAAGCTAGTGATGCCAATGCGTGTAAAATGCACCGACATTAATGGAACGCGCAATGCAACAAAACGGTGAACAGATGATTATTGCGGTAGCAAGCGGAAAAGGCGGCACGGGAAAGACCACCGTAGCGGTTAATCTTGCTCTGTCACTTTCGAACGTACAATTAATGGATTGCGATGTCGAAGAGCCAAATGCACACCTTTTTCTTAATCCCGTGATCGAAGAGATAAAGCCGGCGTGTACGCTGGTGCCAAAGGTCAATTACGATTTGTGTGATTACTGTGGTAAGTGTGCTGCAGCGTGTGAATACAACGCTCTTGTTGCTCTGCCGCAAAAAGAAGTCATGGTGTTTCCGGAACTTTGCCACGGCTGTGGGTTATGTTCCTTGGTATGCCCGCAAGATGCGATCAGCGAGGAACCAAGGGAGATCGGCGTTATAAAAACAGGAAAAAGCGGTGACGGCAACATTGACCTCGTGTACGGGGTGTTGAATATCGGTGAAGTGATGGCAACACCGCTGATCGACCAGGTAAAAGCGGACCTTGATCCGGAAAAGACAGTGATTATTGATGTCTCACCGGGAACGGCATGCCCGGTGATTGCAGCCGTGCAAGGCAGTGATTACTGCATTCTTGTGACTGAGCCCACGCCGTTTGGACTCTACGATTTGAGGCTTGCTGTTGAGGTGCTCAGAGTGATTAAGATCCCTTTTGGCGTGGTTATAAATAGAGTAGGGATTGGAGATCGAAAAGTCTATGAGTACTGCGAGAAGGAAGGGATTCCGATTTTGCTTGAGATTCCGCATGACACGCGGATTGCGCGGTACTATTCCGAGGGCGTACCCTTTGTGAAGGCGATGCCGGAGTGGAAGGAGCAATTTGCAGGGATAATGAAGCGGATTGAGGGGAAGGAGCAATGAGACAAATAACGGTTATTAGTGGAAAAGGAGGCACGGGGAAGACGACCCTTGTGGGCTCGTTCGCCGCCCTCGCAGAGAACAAAGTCATTGCAGACTGCGATGTGGACGCGCCAGACCTCCATCTGCTGCTGCATCCGGAAATCATAAAGAGAGAGGAGTTTAAAGGCCTGAAAGTTGCCGTTATGGACAAAACGCTGTGTACCGAGTGTGGAACTTGCGAAGAGACATGTAGATTCAATGCGATAGCTTCAACCGAAGTATCAGGTTATGCAGTCAATCCCGCACGTTGCGAGGGCTGTGGCGCTTGTGTGTTTACGTGTCCGCAGGATGCAGTTACGCTGAAAGAACGGGTCTCTGGGTATGCCTTTATATCAAAGACTAACTATGGCACAATGGTGCATGCGCAGTTGAATATTGCGGAAGAAGCGTCTGGGAAGCTCGTCACTGTTGTTAGAAACAATGCACAACAGGTTGCTGAAAAGGAAAGTTGTGAGCTCATACTGATTGACGGAGCGCCAGGCATCAGCTGCCCTGTAATTGCGTCCTTGACTGGCGTGGACCTTGCACTTATCGTTACCGAACCCACGATGTCGGGACTGCATGACCTCGAACGAATCATGGATGTGACCAGACATTTCGGGATTGGTTCAGTCGTCTGCATCAACAAATACGACATTAATGAGGAGAACAGCAGGAGGATTACCGAGTTTTGCCGGCAACGTGGAGTGGAAGTTGTTGGAAAGATCCCGTACGACTCCGTGGTCACCGAGGCAATGGTTGCGGGCAAGCCAGTAGTTGAATTCTCGGAGGGGGAGGTATCGAATGCGATAGGAGATGTGTGGGATAGTATAGAATGAGAATGGTCTATGGACCGGTTCCATCACGGCGTCTTGGTCGCTCTTTAGGCGTTAGCCCAATTCCATTCAAAACCTGTAACTATTCCTGTGTGTACTGCCAGCTCGGCAGGACAACGCACATGACAAATCAGCGGAAAGACTTCTTCCCACCAGAAGAGTTGTTAAACGAAATCAAAAGGGTAATAGAAGTAGAAAGCAGCCATAGCGAAATAGATTTTGTGACCTTCGTAGGCGAAGGGGAACCGACATTATGTAAAAGCCTTGGCTGGCTAATCAGGAAGACAAAAGAAATAGCAGATATACCCATAGCTGTTGATACAAACGGGTCCCTGCTTTACAGAGAAGATGTAAGAAACGACCTTGCACAAGCAGATGTTGTTATGCCCTCGTTCGATGCCGGCACTGCCGAAACATTCAGAAAGATAAACAGGCCGCATCGTGGGCTTGATTTTAAGGCGGTTGTCGAGGGTATGGAAAAGTTCAGGCGAGATTATAACGGTGAGATATGGGTAGAAGTTATGTTGGTAAAGGGGCTAAATGACACAGAAAAAGAATTAAAAGCACTAAAAAGCAGGCTTGAGAAGATAGAGCCCAATCAAACTTATATAAATGTCCCGATAAGGCCACCTGCAGAACCTTGGGCGGTACCGCCAGATAAAGAGAGTATCGCATTAGCACATGCAATTCTCGGTGATGCTAATGTAGTAGATATTACCGAAGAGGAGACGGGGGATTTTTCTATCGACGGATTTACAAACCCGGAAGATGCTATTTTAGCAATAATAAGGCGGCATCCAATGAGAGCGGAGCAGGTTATAGAGACGCTAAGAAACCTTTCTTTCAAAAAGAAAGCTTTACCAAAGAAATATAATATTCAGGATAGCATAAAAAGGCTGGAGGAAAGTGGAAAAATAAAGAAGTTGAAATACCGGGAGAAAGTCTTCTGGCTTACAGACGAGGAAAAAAGAGGGCATGAATAATCCACAACCGAGGGGTGCTGAAAAACCCAAAAGTATTGCTAGGTCTTTTTGGTTTCTGTTATTTTTCTATATCTCCTTCTCTTTTTCTTCGATCCTGAAAGTATAGGTCGTGTCCCCTTTTTGTCGACTTGCAAGAGAAGATGTAACAGATTATGCTACGCAAATTTTATAATGCCACTTGAACAATATAAAATGCACAGGTATGCTCGGGCAAACGGATTGAAAAATAAGAGAGCTTACGCTAAACAGACCTATCGCACCCCTGCATATTCCAGGTATTCACCTGCTACGGAGGTGGTTTAAACCTGAACAACTCTTCTAATGTCCAGACGTGGTCCGTGAGGTTAGCAGCCATTACAGGTGTTCTTTGTTTCCAACGCCGTCTACCATCCGCAATTTCGATTTTTAATGTATCGTGTGGTTTAACGAGGTTGAACCATGCAAAGAACAGGCACAAATGCATTATCAGCGGGTTTAAACATTTCGAGAAATCGATTGTCTTCCTGATCAGTCTACTCACGCCATTTCGGACGGTGAGATTGTTCCGCTCTATGTAAGACGTGTTAATGCTGTTTCCATCCAATTTGAGTGCGTTGAGCACTTCTTCCTCATCTCCAAATACAACTCTCTTCTTGACATCTGCAACTTCACCCCCCTCTCGGTACTTAACGACCTGCCCATATTTCAGGTCTGGCGGTGGCACTT
>QENJ01000317.1 GCA_013374505.1 Candidatus Methanophagaceae archaeon | reverse complement strand
TGTATCCTGATGTCCTTTTTTACTGACTCTATAGCCATCTCGGCTTCTATTTCAAACCCTTCTTTCACAAGAGCCATCCGTTTCACAGTCGCCTTCGTGAACGCCCGGTATCCCGATAAAATATCATTCAACTTTATGCCGTATCCAAAGCTGAAGACTTTGTTCAATACCCAGTTTCCGAGCCTGTGAAGTCTTGCAAACGCACCGCCGTATGCGAATCGGTTACCGATAACGTGGTCAGCCCCACCACTTATTAGCGGCTCAAGCAAGTTCCGCACTTCGGATGGCAAATATGTTCCATCCCCATCAATCATCACAATAAAATCACTTTCTATCTGTTCAAAAGCCTGCCGGACCGCGGTACCTTTCCCTTTACCACGTTGAATTTCTACCTTTACCCCCGCCCTCTTCGCTATCTCCCGCGTTGAGTCTGTACTATTTCCATCAATAACGAATATGTTCCCGAATCCCTCACGTCTAAACTCTTCTATAAGCTCACTTATCGTTTCCTCTTCATTCAGTGTCGGTATTAGGATGCAAACGTCTTCCATTAGTGCTTCTTCGCATTCTGTCCTTCGGACTGTTTTTCCTCTTTCCCTTACTCTTCTTTACTTAGTACCCTTACACTATCACCTCTAACAGTGACTGGTATCGGCACCATCGCTTCAAATAGTTCAATTGTGAGTTCTTCATGCGATTCATCTACCTTTTTCACTCGCGCTTTCTCGCCTTTAAAAGGGCCTGAGACTATCTCTATTATGACCCCTTCTCTTATCCCGGTTACGGACGGTTTCGGTGTGAGAAAATGCTCTATCTCTTCGAATTTGGTATCTCCTGCGATCAAGCCCCGTGCATGAGGTATATTCTGCATTATTTGTTCTATCATATCGGAGAAAGAGGCTTCAATCAGCACATACCCCCTTAGCTCGTCAGGCACTAAAATCGCCTTTATGCCATGCTCACTCTTATCAACCTCCCTTATCGAGCCCATCACCATATTCGCGACCGCTTGTTCCTGATTAACTGTTGTTTTTAGTGCGTAGATCGTAGTCATAGCTCAAAATCCCTTCGGTAAAACAGTCATCAAAAGGTATATGGTGAATCCAATTAATCCGATTAACGCCATCGCAGCACCAGCGATCTTCGAAATCTTGAAGAATTCATCCCGGGTCGGCCTCTTTGCCAATTTCAGTATCCTTATATACGCATTTAACTTCTCCGAGATGGCTTCAAGGTCTACTTTCCCTGTAATATCTTTAATATTATTTTGCATTAATACAACATCCCTCTTTGTTTACCTCTACATCACTAATTCAATGCCATAACGTTCCCTCTTCGAATCTTTACGTGCGTATATCTGTTCGGATTTTACACCTGTAACGACCAGCAGGGTTCGCATAATGTTATTCAGGTCCGGATTTACCTGCACACCCCATATTATCCTTGTGTCTGGGTTCATCATTTTGTATATCTCCTGAAGTGACCCCTCTGCTTCCTCTACTGTCATGTCCTCTCCGCCAGTCACATTTATCAGTGCGGCTTTCGCATCTGCCACATCAACCTCGAGCAGAGGTGAGCTTAGCGCTTTTTTTACTGATTCTATCGCTTTGTCCTGACCCTCTGATTCACCAAACCCTATCATCGCCATGCCACCATCCTTCATCACCGTTCGCACATCCGCGAAATCCAGATTTACAAGACCCGGTTTGGTTATCAGCTCCGTTATGCCCTTGACGGACCGCATCAATACGTCATCGGCGACTCCAAAAGCCTCGTTTAACGGTAACCGCGGCACTACCTCTAATAGCTTGTCGTTTGGTATTACGATTAATGTATCGGTACTTTCGCGCAGTTTTTCGAGCCCAATATCTGTATTCTCTATTCTTATATTCCCTTCGGCGCTGAATGGTAATGTCACCACACCGATGGTAAGGGCACCCGCCTTCTGCGCTTCCTGTGCTACTACCGGCGCTGAACCTGTACCCGTGCCTCCGCCCAATCCGCAAGTTACAAATACCAAATCCGCATCTTCAACCATGGCTTTTATTTCCGCCTCATTTTCCCTCGCTGCTTCCTCACCTAACTTCGGTATGCTGCCCGCACCCAGCCCATGTGTTGTTCTCTTCCCGATCAATAACTTCCTCTCCACCTTTGAAAACAACAAATGTTGGGCGTCCGTGTTCAAAGCAAATAGCTCGGCGCCAAAAATACCCTCATCCGTCATCCTCTGTATCGTATTGGTTCCGCCACCTCCGCATCCAATTACCTTTATAACCGTTTTTGACCTAGCCAGTATCGCTTCCAAGTCCCCACTATCTAAATCATCCATTCCTTCTACATCGGAAATCTCTTCGTTCCCCATTTGATTCATCTTTCCTTCCTTCTCTCTATCCTAATTTCATTAATAGGACCCAAGCTTAAAAGTGTTTCGCTTGATAACTGTTTCTTCGAGAATGCGGAGGAGGGGATTCGAACCCCCGAACCCCTACGGGACAGCGACCTCAACGCTGCGCCTTTGTCCTCTTGGCGACCCCCGCAAAACTTCTGGTTTCAAGAAAGAAGAGCTTATTATTAAAGAAAAACCTTTCGGTTCTTTTACTCCAAAAGATCCTTTCGTGCTTCTTCTTCCACGATTGTTATCACATCCTTCAGCGGTACGCGCAGCTCTCGTGCAACGCGCTTCGCATCTTCGAATTCCGCTGTGACGTTTAACAAATCTCCGCTTTCCGTCCTGCCTATTTTCACGCCTACTTCCCGCTCCATACCTTTTATCCTCACCTTCACCTTCTTTTGCTCACGGTTTGCAATGAATCTATGTCTTACTTGCATAACGCGAACGCCTAAAGAGCCCGTTTCCACCATTATTCGATGTGCTAATCGTGAAATGTCATGCGGTGCTGTAATCACCCGGATAATATGCCCGCTTCTACCTTTCTTCATTAGCGCGGGTACAATGGCGACATCTTTCGCACCGTCCGTCATAAGTACTTCTATTAGATTGCCCAGCACTTCGCCTGTAACGTTATCAACGTTGGTTTCCAGCACTTCGACCTCGTCTCGTAACAGGTACGTATCTGTTTCACATATGCTTGTTCTCAGGACATTAGGCATTGGCAAGTCCCGGGATCCTGCACCGTACCCTGTTTCTTCTACCTGCAGCGGTGGTAAAAAAGGGACAGATCGCTGGACGAAATGCGCGAATATCGCGGCACCCGTAGGTGTGAGCAGTTCAGATACAGCCGCAAAAGGGCCGCTTTGATACAACAACGCTGTTTTTTTTAATATTTCAACGGTTGCAGGTGCGGGAACAGGAAGAAAGCCGTGTTCCGTCTCCACAAATCCTTCGCCTACTGATATTGGCATACTTATAACACAATCAACCGGAATGCTCAAAAAAGCCGTGCTACTGCCTACCAGGTCACCTATGGTGTCCATAGCACCGAGTTCGTGGAAACGCAACCTTTGCTTCGGTTCTCCATGCACTTTCGATTCTGCATCTGCTATTAGCTCAAATATACGTAACGAAGTAGCTATTATTTCCTTGTTTAATCCACTGTTAGCTATTGTTTTTACAATCTCCTCGTACGACTTTACGCTTTGTTCCCTTTCGCTATGTTTATTACTCTTACTCACGAATTGCACTTTTTTCGCGGTGATGCCTCGTTTTTCCACCTCTTTTACTTCCATCTCGAGGTCGAAGACCGAGATTGCTTCCTCTATCTTCGCTTCTTCAATGCCCAAATCCAGCAGACTGCCAATAATCATGTCGCCAGAGGCACCGGAAAAAGGTTCGAATACTAACAGCTTCATTTTATCTTTATGGAGTTGAATGATGGATATAAATGAAACGGCAAGATTAGTTATTTTTTAGAAAAATCTGTGCCCCTCTTCTGGTCAGATTTAACGATGTCTCAAAGAAAACGGGAAGATACAACGGAGTGTTTATATTATATAAATAGTATTACTTGTTTGGAGGTTGAAAGAGAGAGAAAACGATGCCGCTCCCAATACGAATTTTGCATGTGGATGATGAACCTGGGGATTTGGAGATAACAAGGATTTTTCTTACGCGGGAAGTCAAAGGCGATTTTGATATTGTAGGCGTAACTTCTGCGAAAAAGGCGTTGCAGCAACTTGAAAGCGAGAATTTCGATATT
>QENJ01000022.1 GCA_013374505.1 Candidatus Methanophagaceae archaeon | reverse complement strand
GTTATATCACCAACGATAACGTTTGAAAGGTTCAATGTCGAAGTTCCCGCACCAGATTTCGCAGTCATTTGTATCGTTGCGAATACACCGGGTGAACCCACCGCTTGGCCTGGTGTTGTAATTGCACCTACCACACTTGTTATCGTTCCTGCTGTGTTGTTTACCGTCCCCGAACCGAAATATGTGTTTGCACCGCCTTGTTTCAATAGAGTTCCTTCGGTTACGCTGATCACGTTTACAATAGAAGGATCAAAGCTCAAATCTAATTGAGCACCTGCAATGAATACGTTTGGGTCTATCGTGATATTAATGGTGAATGTTTCCCCCGCTGCTACATCTTGTGCGGATGGCGATACATTGACAACCGTTGCCTGTGCTATTGCAGCGTTACTCAATGCAACTAAAATAAATAGTGATAAAAACCCTATACCGATATACTTTTTGCTTTTCATGGTTAAATGTGGCCTATTTTTCAGTCCTAATTGTGCTGCAATTTCCCTCCATTCTTTTTCCCCCGTTAAATGCCTTATTCTTCATTTTTAACCTATATGTGCCGTCTCCCATAAAGCCACATACCTTGAGCTTAAGTACGGAGCTGTAATTGATTGAGCACAGGACATGCAGCCCACGCTTTATATGTTACATAAGATATACATGATTATACATAAACTCATCTATTTTTTATTGTTTTAGTACAGAAGAACGAATGGCGAATATGGAAGAGACAAAGCAAAAAATAAGGATATATGAGCTGCAGAATGCTGTGAGGCACGGGAAACCGCCTAGGGCTGATGCAGTGCTGAAACAGATTCTTGGTGAGCATCAGGAGCTAAGGAAAGAAGCGAAACAGGTATATGCCCTGGTAAAAACGGAAATAGGGCGTATAGAGGCAATGAGCACGGAAGAACGAGCTGAAGAACTGAATAGTATAGCACCAGAATTAGTAGAAGGACAAAAGGAGCACGATAAAGAGGTACGTGAATTTGGATTGCCGGACCTGCCTCATACGGAAGGCGAAAAAGTGGTGATGCGGTTCGCGCCCAATCCAAACGGTGCCGCAACGCTCGGCAGTACCCGAGGCATAATCGTGAATTCTGAGTATGCAAGAAGATATAACGGCAAGTTCATATTGCGATTTGATGACACTGACCCCGTAGTGAAGCGACCTTTACTCGAAGCTTATGACTGGTACCTTGAGGATTGCGATTGGCTGGATGCCCGGCCGGATGAGGTGGTAGTGGCATCGGAACGAATAGATTTGTATTACAAATACGCGGAGGAGTTGATAGAAAAGGGTGCAGCGTATGTCTGTTTCTGCCCGGCGGAAGTATTCAAAAATATTAAAGACCGAAAGGACTCCTGTCCTGATAGAGCAGCCAGCATTGAGACGAACGCAGAAAACTGGCGTAAGATGTTAGACGGTGTTTACGAAGAGAAAGAAGCAGTGCTACGGATAAAAACGGATATGGCAGCTAAAGACCCGGCTTTAAGAGATTGGGTTGCATTCCGGATTCTAAAAAAGGATCATCCCCGTGTTGGCAACAGATACGAGGTGTGGCCGAACTTGGATTTCGAATCTGCAATAGAAGACCATTTGCTCGGTATAACGCATATAATAAGGGGAAAAGACCTGATGAAATCGGAGAAGCGGCAGCAGTTTTTATACGACCATCTCGGGTGGCAATACCCGGTGACAAAGCACTGGGGCAAGATAAAGATGCAAGAGTTCGGTAAATTCAGCACATCGGAACTCAGGAAAAGGATAGAACAAGGCGAATACGAAGGGTGGGACGACCCGCGGCTACCAACGCTAAAAGCACTTCGTAGAAGAGGTTTTCAGCCAGAAGCGATTCGTAAGTTCTTTATCGCTATGGGCATCACACAAACGGACATCGCGGTGAGTATGAAGAACCTGTATGCCGAGAACAGGAAGATGGTGGATGCACTCGCAGCGCGATTTTTTTTTGTGCCTGAACCAGTGGAAATGAAACTGAGTTTGATGAATGGCGATTCTTTTGTGGCAAAGGAATTAAAACATCCTTCTGGTGCGGATTACCGAGAGATAAGAACCGGTAACACCGTTTACATAACCGGCGGCGATTACGCTAAGCTGAAAGTAGGCGAGAAGATAAGGTTGAAATATCTATGCACTGTGGAAATAGAAAGTATTAACCCGTTAGCGGCTAAGGCCATAGATACAGAACTAAAAGTGCCGGTTATCCATTGGGCTCCTACTGATAGTATAAAAGTTAATGTGAAGAAGCCCGATGGGCTAGAAGAAGGCATAGGTGAGCCATTGATTGCTTCAGAACTGGGAAATGTGGTGCAGTTCGAACGATACGGGTTCGTCCGGATTGATTCTGTTACGGACAACGAAGTAGTGACGTATTTTACACATTAAACTTCTTTTGGGATGGATAGAGGATTCCGCTCGTTAAATAGCAAATGCCCTAGCTCTTGGGTCCTCGGGTATCGAAACGAGCTTGTTTATTCCATATTCGCTTCGTTTTTCGCCTCCACTTCTTTCATAACGCTTTTTTGATATAATTTGACATTGTCAAATTAACGTAATTTAATATTTAATTGCTTTTGGAACATCTTTTGCGATATTTATACATAGCAGAACGTCTTTTGCAGTAAAATTACCTTTTGTATATTCTTTTTTATTATTGATCTCTACAAGTTCCTTAAAAAGATTTTCCGCAGTTGATTTTGAAATCTTTTCTACAGTATCTGTACCAGAATCCAAGAAAATCCTAGCAAATATTGGACCAATCCATTTAACTCTTGATATATCTGTTAATTTTACTAATTCTAAGAGTTCTTCATTTGTAATATTTGTTTGTTTTGCTAATTCATCCCTTTCCTTTTGTGTTTTGACTTTTTCAAATAAATGCTTAGTATTTTTTATTCCGATACGAGCTAACTTTTCTATTGCTTCTCCCTTTACTCCAGGAAATTTTTTCAAATTTACAGGTTTTGGTTGATAACTATTAACCTCTCTTCTTAAAATTAAAAGGTAATCTTCAGGTAAACCAGATTTTTTTGCGAAATATTTTACTTTTTCTGTTGTTTTCAATACAGAAATTAAATCTTCAAGATTTTTAATACCGTTTTCCTTTAAGCATTGAATTCTTTCAGCAATTTTTTCTTTTAAAATTATTCTACTAGGTAGCATTTCTGCCTGTTCAAGTACATTTTTGTATTTCTCAATAGTAAAATTTCCCAAGTCTATATAGTAGCTATCATCCATTTTGTTTCCCTCCTTATGTTTTATTGAACTCACAATGTTATATAACTTTGTTATTTATCCAGATATTTATGGATTACGAAAACCTGAATAATACCATAAATAAGCAACATAGAACAATAAGTGTATTTTGGAACAATTCCGTGTGTTTGTTGTACTTCTTGTACCAACCATGGACCAATACTGGTTAAGATTAATAAATAAGATAAGAATACTGCCAGAAGAAGTACCCGCAATTTAGTTTTCTTTTCCATAAGTTTAGATAAAAATTGATTATCTAAATATGTTTCTATGCGTTCTGTAGTCAATTACATATAACGTTCCCAGCATATATGACGTTGCGACCGTAGGGAGCAATTTCCCGAAGGGCAAGGGCGAAAGGCCGTAGCGTATAGGCTATGTTATATGAAGTTGACGATATCTACAGTATCTCCGAATACTTTTCTGTGATATAGACAAAAGAAGTTATTTTTAACGTTCTTGTTAAATATAATGAACATTTTAAGCACATAAACCCTACGGAGCCCGGATAGTCAGCGAATTATGCAGCAGAAAAGAGCAAAAAACAGCAAAAAGTCCGCATTAACAGCCCTGATGTACGCTAACAGCCGCTATATAGCCAAATCTTCCAATTAGCTCCTCATAAATCTTGTCTGGTGGTGGACCTTTATCGTCCAAAATATCCTTCTCTCGGAGGAGCGCAATCACCGCAAATACCGCTGTTTTGATTATGCGCCTCCTGAACAGGATATTAACAAATCTCCTGAACGGAACACGCCCCTTGAAGAACTGCCATACATTGTACAGCATGCACTCAAATACGAAGAGTGCGAACCGTATCACAGGTATTGACGATTTTGTCCTGATTCTGACCTCATCCTGCACTCTGAAAGTGGTCTCTATCCCCCATCTCTTCTTATAAT
>QENJ01000021.1 GCA_013374505.1 Candidatus Methanophagaceae archaeon | reverse complement strand
ATGGCAAATTGTACTTGGAATTGCTGGAATGACCTCGATTCTTGAATATTATTTAAAAAGTAAAGCAGAAGGAATATCTGAGCAAAGTTGGAAAGCCCAGGGTATATTCTACAGATTTAAAGATATTACAGGGATCCATTTACCTAAGTTCACGAGTTATGAAACTTTGCGTATTTATTATGAGGCTAGAAATATAGTTATGCATAACCTTGGTAGAATTAATCGGAAATTCAAAGATAAAACCAGTCAGCAAAATCTTACTGAAGGTTCTCCAAATATATTTTATCCAAAGGACATTTTTGAATATAGAAATTTGATTTATGGGTTAATTGATTTTATCGAGGCTAATAAGAAGATTATGGACGATCAGGAAGTAGAAGAACCACGAAATACGGATTAAATAGCTTAAAAAGTATTAAATCTATCCAACTCAAAATTGTTTAGAAATATAACAGATTTATCATCATATTAACCAAATTCAAGCATAAAACGGAAATATATAATAAAATGAAGAAGGTTTAAGACAGGAAGCCAAAGAAATGCCCCGTGGATGCGCTGTGTTTCAACACGGCGTGGAGAGGTTGGAGCCTCAATTAATAAATTAGATTATGTGCATTTAAAGTTTTGCCTTTTTAAAAGATAGCTAGGGTTATCTAACTATTCCTAAAAATTGTTAGCTGGTAACGGCTACATCCATCGAGTCTGTCGGTAGGGTCGTAAAGAAGTAAGAAAAAAGTAAGACCCTACTTTACATAGCTGTGCTCATAGATTCGGAGGGGCTACTATCTTATACGACCAATCACGGGAACGGAAAGATAACGGCGGCTACCTCAGGGCGTATAATACGGACATTATACCAAAAAAATCCGCGATTTGCTCCGCAAATATGCACCTCGTAACGCTTGCTTTACTTTTTGAGTGGGATCGCGATTTAAGTAGATTCCGCTGCGCTCCGTGCCACGCTGCGCTCTCCACCCTTCGGTCGTCGGGGCATATAACAAGGGATATACGGTTCGGGGCTCGGCTCGCCCCACACCCAAATTTTCTCGCAGTCTGCTCGAAAACTTCGTTTAAGCTCAGTGTTATGGGAAATGCCCCCAGGGGGATAAAAAGCATGATTAAATTTCGAACAAATATATAAATCCATGTGAGTAATAAGGGTATCGGTAAGGTTAAAAGTCCGTTGGATAACTTACAGATGAAAGGAGGGAAAGAAGGTTAAAGGTGGAGAAGTTCGACCATAGGGGTGTATATGCGAACTGTTCGGATATACTACCAAATTGGGGGGATATGCGAAATAGGTTCGTATATACTACGTTATCTGAAATGTTTGGGTGTTTAATTTATACGTATACATGTCATGCCCTGAAAGTTAAGGGAGGTATAAACAATGTCCCAAGATAACCCTAAACTCTTTATATCCTATTGCTGGAGTTCAACAGAACATGAGCAGTGGGTTCTTAAGTTAGCAACCGAGCTAAGAGATGCTGGCGTTGATGTTATTTTCGATAAATGGGACTTGAAAGAAGGACATGATGCATTCGCATTTATGGAAAAAATGGTAACTGATCCAAAGATTCAAAAGGTGGTTATAATTTGTGACCGGGTATATATGGAAAGAGCGGATGGACGTAGTGGAGGTGTTGGAACGGAAACGCAAATAATCTCGCCAGAAATTTATGAAAAGGAAGATCAAAACAAGTTTGTAGCCATTGTCGCTGAGCGGGATGAAAACGGAAATGCATATTTACCGACTTATTATAAGTCACGGATTTACATAGATTTAAGTGATAGTGATTTATACGCAACAAACTTTGAGCAACTTCTTAGATGGGTTTATGATAAACCGCTTTACATAAAACCAAAGATTGGTGAAAAGCCATCATTTTTATCTGAAACCGATCCAATATATCTTGGCACATCCGTAAAATATAAACGCGCTTTAGATGCTATAAGAAATAATAAAGGATATGCCAAGGGTGCAATAGATGAATATTTTCAAACTTTCGTAGAAAATTTGGAAGAATTCCGCATTTCTAGTGTAGAAGATGAATTTGATGACAAAGTAATTGAAAACATAGATAAGTTTTTACCTTATAGAAGTGAAGCGATAGCGATATTCCTATCAATTGCTCAATATCGTAATACTCCAGAGGCATGGCAGCAACTACACAGATTTTTTGAAAATTTTATACCTTATATGGATATGCCCGAGGGAGTATCAACATGGAGGAAACGGGATTCCGATAACTTCAAATTCATTATTCATGAGCTTTTCCTTTATGCTGTATCAAGCTTGCTCAAATATGAGTGTTTTGATGCCGTAACACACTTAATCCGTCACCATTACTATGTTGAGAAAAATTCTGATTATGGCAGAGATGTTATGGTTCCTTTTATTATCTTTATGCAATACATGAAATCTTTGGAACATAGAAACGAAAGACTGAATTTGGGGAGGTCCTCTCTTAGAGCAGATCTTTTAGAACAACGTTCAAAAACATCGGGTATTGCATTCAGACAAATAATGCAGTCAGATTTTATCTTATTTATTAGATCCTGTTTTGACAAAATAAATAATGAAACAGATCAGGGTTGGCATCCTGAAACCTTACTATATAGCAACAGCGGTACTTTCGAAATATTCGCGAGAGCACAATCCAAAGAATACTTTGATAGAGTTAAGTGCATATTCGATATTGAAGACCAAAAAGATTTTATTCCACTGTTTGAGGCTTTCAAAAGGAACGAGTTAAGAATACCACGTTGGCCGTTCACCTCGTTTAACCCAGAGATGCTTCTGGGGTTTGAGAGGCTCGCAACAAGACCGTAAGCGCATAGAGGGCATAACATGAATAACCTACAGAACGCAACCCAAACACATCAGATAACACAGCATATACGCTGCGGGCTATCGCCCTTGCCCTTCGGGACATTGCTCCCTTCGGCCGCAACGTCGTATATGCGGGGAACGTTATCTGCAATAGGTGTCTAAATGTCGAAATACACGCAAGAGATTCGGGATTTTATCAATGAGCCTAGAAAGCAATTTAATCTTTTAAAGAATCCTAAGTTCTGGAATCAACTATGCAGCTCTTTAGATGTAATTGGAGATTCTGACTTGGCTATAGACGCTTACATCAATAGTGAATTTGGTAAAGATGACGGAGAGAAATATTTGAGTTTGTACGGAGTACTCCAAGCGCTTTTCCTGCAACAAGATGCTGTAACCAACTTGTGCGAATCCTTGGGGCTCAAAAACAATTTAATTGCAAATCCAAAACTTAAGGAGATTCGTGATATTAGAAATGATAGTATTGGGCACCCAACCAAAAGAGGAAATTATAAGTCATATCATTTCATATCTAGAATCACCATTGAAAAATTTGGGTTTCAGCTAATTTCAGACTATGAAAATAATAAAACAACAATCAGGGATATTTCGGTTATTGACCTGATCAAGGAACAAAGGAAAGATTTATCAGAGATATTAAAAAAGGTTATAAATGATTTGCAGGCAGAAGAAAAAGCACATAAGGAGATGTTCAAAATGGAAAAGTTAGAAGCTGTGTTTCCTGATACTTTATCATATTACATCGGAAAAATATTTGAAAATATCGGGAAACCAGATCGTGCACCACTTGGTCAGGGAAACGTAAAACTAGTAAAAAAAGTTATGGGCAAACTAAAAGAGGCTCTTCAAAAAAGAGGCATCGAACTAGGTACATACGATTCTATTAACTACGTTTATGACTTACTGGAATACCCCATTACTGAATTGGAACAATACTTTGATTGGTTAATAGCTAAAAAAAAGCCAAGAATAAACGATAAAACCGCATACATATTTGCATATTTTATCAGTGAGCACTTGTCTAAGTTGAAGGAGATAGCCAAGGGAATAGATGATGAATATTCTAGTTGAAAAATCCTACTGCACATAACAGAGCGTATCTGGCTTCGTGCCTCCGGCACTCCACCCAAATTTGCTACCTTCGGTCGCAAACTTCAGACACGCGAAACGTTATCTGCAATTCCAGTTATATGGTGATAATTTATGGATAAAGGAAAACTAACCAAAAATATGAGAGATGATGCACATATTTTAGCTGAGTTTAATGCGCTTAGGGAAGAGATCAAATCTTCTGCATTACTCATTTCAATAGTTACCTCATTAGCTGTGA
>QENJ01000020.1 GCA_013374505.1 Candidatus Methanophagaceae archaeon | reverse complement strand
GCGTGGCTCAGAACGCAGAGGGCAACTTTTAGAGCATTTGTACGTGAGCAGAAGCGAGACCGCAGGCGAAAGAAGAGGAATTTAGTGCAGCGACCTTATATTGAGGCTTTGAGGGTATTTGACGAGTTGAAGGCGGAAAGCGATTCTTTTGAAAAGCACGTTCAGAAGCGGCTGATAAAGATCGAGAAGGGCTGGGCGCATTTTACAGCGTTCTATTTCGTGAAAGGTGCGCCGGCTACGAACAATGGGGTCGAGAACTACTACTCAACAAGCTTGAAGACGCATAGAAAGAAGCAACTCAGGACCGATAGAGGGCTTGACGACCTGATAAAGCTTTCGCAATGAAGATGGCTGGGCTACTGGGTAGAGGCAAGAAGTCCCTACTGGAAGCATTTTTGATGTTTATACCGTTTTTGGATTCGGGATAAGGCTTTTACGATTCAAGTTGGTGTGAATGAAGAGAGGTGGTTAGCGGTAGCTATCACCTTCTATCACCTTTTCACTCGTGTAATGGCCGTTTTTGATGTTTTGGTACCGTTTTGGAGAAGAACAGTGTGGGTTTTGATAGGAAGTCGATGTGGGATTACTTTATGGTAGTTTACTATTTGCAAACACGATGAAAATATTGGGTACGATGGATGAAAAATTAAAAAATCACTGACTTTTTCGATTGTGCCCAGAGAAAGTGTTTATTTTCGTTATGCGCTCCGAGGACAGCAAGCCAAAAGTTAAAATTGTAGATCTCTCTTCTCAACGTCTAATAGGGTACGTAAATAGGTATTTCCAGGAAATTGTAAATTTCCCGTATATGCCTGAAGTAGAAGAAACATGGCAGGAATTAGCTGAATATCTTATTGCTCCTGTAATAGAGGATATTGATGGCTGCGAGATACTCTATCTAATTCCTCATGGATTGTTACATTATTTACCCTTCCATGCCCTTTATATAAATGGCAAGCGCTTGATTGAACATTTTCCGATTGCCTACGCATCAAGCTTAACAGCAATTAAGTATGCTCAAAGAAAAGGCGGTGAAAAGCTCGATTCATGTCTTTCTATGGGATTCACACCCAAAGAAAACGAAAAAGAACTATTTGAAGGAGAAGCATCTTTAGTTGCTGATTTATTTAAAACTGAGGCATATTTAGATAGAAATGCTGCCAGTCAGCTTTTATCAAATGTAGATAAGGATGTGGTTCATTTATCTTGTCATGCTTACTTTAATCCGAAAGAATCTCTTGAATCAGGACTTCTTCTATCAGATGGGACGTTGACAGTGAAGGATATATTCAACATAAATATAAAAGCGAACCTACTGGTTTTAAGCGCCTGCGAAACAGGAATAAATAAACAAAAGCCAGGAGATGAACTGATTGGTCTCACAAGGGCTTTTCTTTACTCCTGAACTAGGTCTATCATGGTTAGTCTCTGGTCGGTAAGTGCCGATTCTACACTTAAATTAATGGAAAGCTTTTATAAGAAAATAAAGAACGAAAAGATGAGCAAGGCAGAAGCGCTGCAAAAAGCTCAAATTGAGATGATGCAGGATGCACGGTATGCTCATCCCTATTACTGGGCGCCATTCATATTGATTGGAGACTGGAAGTGAGGTGATAAAAATGGATGTGATTAAGGTACCGACAAAGATTGTGCACCCTGTTTATGAAGCGGAATTCAGGTACACACCTGCTCCGGGTGTAAAAGAAATTAATGGATTCGAGGATGCCGAGATTGAAGAAAGGCTTACAGGGAATATAATGGAAGTGGGGGAACCAGAGAGTTGGAATCTTAAGGAGTTATGTAAACGCAATGAAATTAAATTACCTGTTGAGATAGAGATGTTATGTGACGAATATAATTTTTGGCTTATCCAATCGGCATTCGCATTTATGCCAGCTCATGACAATCAATTCAAATGGGGGGGGGAAGAATAGTGGCTAAGATGGAACCGCTGTCAGTAAGCATGGGGAACCCCATAGCATATGATGCATATCCAAAAGGTGTTTACGAAGAGAAAAAAGAGAAACATCGAATAGGTATAGGATTGAGCCTCAAATTCGCAGAAATTATAGAACCAAAGGCAGAGTATGTTCGAGAGATTGAATTTACAAGATTAGAACCCGTCATAACCACGGCAGGTCTCGGCAAATCAGAACCTACATGGGATTTTCGCGATAGAGCAGCGTTTAACCTTAAATACGTAAATGCACTCTATATTATTATGAAAACGCCAATTAAATCAGAAGGTATAAAGATAAACTATTTTTCCTATGCGCAAATACACACCAAATGGGGCGGAATAATTCCTGCAACTGCAAGAACCTTAAGGGGTGAAGAAACATATGAGATTAGATTTTGATCTGAGTATTATAGCCATGGGGAAATCGATGGCTAGGGCGTGCGAAGGATGGGTGTGAAGGACGAGAAAGGGATGGTGAAAGCATCATTATGAAGTTTCGCCACGACAAAGTAGATGTGGTTCTCCTCAGTGTGATGGCGATTTCGGCAGCTATATTATTATTGCTTGCAGCTCTGGGCTACATGAACGGGTGGCACTTGCTGAATTATATCGTATTATAGTTGATGTCATAATAAATTAGACAAAATGGGTTGAAATGTTGCCAGCCAGCCAGTCATGAATGTGGTCTTCTTGGCGAGCCGGTGGAATGTGGTGCGTATGGTTTCCTTAAACGACCACTCGGATTTGACAAATATCTGGGAGATTTTTCTTCTGATGCTTTTCCAAATCAACTCTATTGGATTAAGATCAGGAGAATATGGTGGTAGGAAAACCAAGCTTATACGTAGTGATTCTGCAAATGCACGCGTTTTCTGTGCTATGTGGGCTCGTGCGTTATCAAGGATCAATATGATGTGCTTTTTATGATTTTTATCGCGGATTAGACGAAGGAATGCACACACATACTCCGCAGTTGAATGCTCCATAAACGCCACAACCTCTTTTCCGTTTATAGGATAAAACCCAAAGGTATTGGCTCTATACCTGCTTGTGTTTTTGACAATTTGCGGCTTATCAAAAGACCAGAACCTTTGCCTATTATCCCTCGTCTGTGGTGCCGCCTGGTCCAGAAACCCAATGATACACTCCCCTTGGACCTTACCCACAGCCACATCCAGAGATTCTGTAAATACTTCCTCCGCATTTTCTGGTCGACGGTAATCGTGCGCATATTGTTTGGCATAATGCATTTTAAACTCCCGCAGTATCCGGGAGACCTGCCTGTTGCTATAGACGACATTAAAATCGTTCCTGATGAGTGCCCGCACTTCTGGAGTCAACCACGCACCCTTGCTTTTAAGCTTCTCTTTCAATTGTTCCTTCTGTTTTTTGGTTAGCTTTGGGGGTCTGCCACCGCCAAAATTTGGGTTGATGCCTTCATATCCTTGCTCGTTCCATTGGTTTAACCAGTTATACCCTGTCTGCTTTGATATACACATTCTCTTGCAAGCTTTTTCAACACCATCCTCAAGTACAACTGATGGATAAACAACAGACGCTGGAAGACGTGCTTGTTTTTCTCCTCACGAATAAGACGTTTTGATTTTTCCAGCGAAATATGCTGGATAAGCGGGTTAGATGAGTCCATGTCATTTATTTAGGCTAATGGTCTAAATAATTATGTCAAGTACTATAGTATGCGGCGTAGTTCTTCTATTAGACGTACTTATTCGTCACGCTATGCCCGAGTATCGCAGGTCAGAAGAGACTATACCTTCACTACTTATCGGCTTATTGGTTATCTGTATCGGTGCAAGCAACTTATATGGACTGGTAGATTGGTTGTCCACGTTGATAATCGTTATCTTAGCCGTCTTGATAATAGCCTACCGGTTGCGGCAATGGCGTCAGAAGCGACGGACGTGACTTAGGCTACCTAAAAACATGGTAATAGTAGTAGGTTCCGGTGCGGGTGGTGCAACAGTAGCGAAGGAGTTGGCGGTTACGGGTCTGCCCGGCACAATCGAAAAAGTCAGTGATTTTTTAATTTTTCATCCATTGAACCCCACATTTTCATTGTGTTTGCAAATAGTAAACTACCATAAAGTAATCCCACATCGACTTCCTGTCAAAACCCACATTATTCTTACCCAAAACAGTACAAAAACATCAAAAACAGCCATTACACGAGTAAAAAGGTGATAGCTACCGCTAACCACCTCTCTTCATTCACACCAACTTGAA
>QENJ01000019.1 GCA_013374505.1 Candidatus Methanophagaceae archaeon | reverse complement strand
TAGAAAAAGGCCGCACAATCACTTTAAAACTATCTCAATCTGCCATGCAAGCCCTTAAGTTTGATCTACTATGGGCCAATTGCCAGAATCCACCCCCCATTCGGGTTTAAAATTTATTTCTCCATCCCCAACACCCAATAAAAATTAAAGAGTAAAGTAAATGGTGACGTATGCTCAAAATTTAGCATAGATGTCGCTAAGTAAAGTAAAGTGGACCCCATGTCAAGACCGATTTTTAGTTTTTTTTAGTTACATGTTTCAAAAAAAATGAACCCGTTGAATCCAAAAAATACATCGCTAAAATGCTTCTCCTTTCTTGTTTTTTTAATAAATCCCCGGTATCCTGTTTGCATCAATTCGGAGGATAGGGCAATGCTGGGAAGCAACCCGAGCGCCGGAATTGATGACCGAAGCATGGGGCAGTGTAACTCACTGCCCTTTTTTAAATTCATGTTTTGGTCTATAATGCGTTAAATCCCGGGGGGTTGGGGGCTGGCCCCCAATTTAAATCAGATAAAATTCCTTGGGAACTTTATAATTTAATGCCTGATGGAACCTTTCCTCATTATAAAATTTAAAATAATTTTTCAATGAGATATATGCGTCACTCATTTTTTTGTATTCGTTTAAATATACCTCCTCGTATTTGACTGATCTCCACAACCTTTCAACAAAAATATTATCCAATGCTCGGCCCTTTGAATCCATACTGATCTTAATATCGCGGTCTATCAGCGGTTTTACAAAATTACTTGCCGTATACTGGCTTCCCTGATCTGTGTTGAATATCTCAGGTTTTGAATAACTCAGAGATTCTTCCAGGGCTTCAATACAAAAAGTGTTTTCAAGAGTGTTGCTCAATTTCCATGACAAAACATATCGGCTATACCAATCAATTATAGCAGTCAAATAGGCAAACCCTTTACCAACCCTAATATATGTAATATCGGTACTCCACACTTGATCAGGTCTTACCACCTCTACATCTCGCAATAAATATGGATAAATTTTATGCTCTTTGTCCCTATTGGTTGTCTTTGGTTTCGGATAGATAGCCTCTATCCTCATTAATTTCATTAACCGCTGTACTCGCTTGCGATTTACATCATAACCTTTTCCATTTTTAAGGTAGGCTGTCAGCCTGCGACTACCGTAAAATGGAGTTTTTGTGTGCTGCTTATCAATCAGGTCCATCAAAATAAGGGTGTATGGATCAATTGGTTTCGGTTTATAATAAAGGGCTCCTTTTGAAACCTTTAGCAGATCACATTGCCTGTTTATACTTATTTGGGAATGTCCCCGATCTATTAGCTCCTTTCGGTCAGTAATTGATTGTCTCAACCTTTTTTTTTAACCAGTCATTTTCAACTTTAAGCTGACCGATTTGCTTATACAAGTTGTCTATTAACTGGCTGTTATTATTGTTTTTATTTGATTTTTTTGAAAATATTTCTGGTAATCCGTTTATGGCCTCCTTTTTCCATCTCGAAAGTAATACTCTATGAACTTCAAATTTTGAGGATATTTCAGCGAGAGTGTCCTGTTCCCTGATAACCTCAACTGCGATTTTAGCTTTAAGTTTTCCACTGTAACTTTTTCTCATGGTCCCCCTTATTCTTTTCATTTTGCAGATGTTGTATCACTTGGTATGTAACTTAACAACTGGTTCGAATTATGGGGTCCATTATAAAAGGCCACAACTTGCGATTTTTCGCTGGCCCTGAACTTCAATAGCTGCGTTGCTCAGGCTTGCAATAGCCTGCTATCCCGCACCTTCGCGCCTTGCTCTTGATGCTCATTGCTCATCGAAAAAAACGCAATTTATAACCTTCCGAGGTATAATTCTGTAATCATTCACGGAACGTTGAAATTGGAAATCTGGCCTTCATGGTTTGTACTGTTGACGAACGCATTCAATTTTGGGCCAGGTTTTTCAACTATTGCTTTATATTCTGTCTCGTTGACTTAAAATAACACTCTTTTCTGAGGCTGTTGCCAGGTTGTAAACACCCAGCTCTTAAACTCGTTTCATCTCTCCCAAATTTCAAATTTCAAGCCGTGAACGGCTACTATAATTCTCAATGTCCTGCTATTTCTTTGTATTTAAAATTATTTGCGTTCATCTGTGTTAATCTGTGGCTGAATAGTTACTCATAATTTTATATTACACCACTCGACTACTCGACTATTTAACGATTTTATCAAGTTGATGACGCTTAGCTATTTTCTTGAAATTTGCTTTTGCTCTATTGATTTGTGTTGCCACGGTTCCCGGCGGCTTACGCAAAATATCGCTTATCTCATCATAGCTTTTATCTTCAAGATACCGGAGAACAAGTATCTCACGATATTTATCCGGAAGCTCCGCAAGCGCCTGTCTTACTTTTTCAGCATTTTCAAGGTTTTCATACGCTCCGTTAATTTCAATCGTATCATTAATAGAGCCAATCAGATTTGCTTCATCTTCAATATTTAAAGGTATTGATGAATGGAGTTTGGTTTTACGGTATTGATTAATGATTTCATTGTGAGCTATTCGATAAATCCAGCTTGAAAATTTCAGCTTGCGGTTAAAGCCGTTAAGATTTCGATATACCTTTATAAATACTTCTTGAATGATGTCTTCCGCTTCTTCCTGGCTGACTGTTGTGAGCCGTTTAATATAACGCAATATCTTTGTTTCATATCTTTTCATCAGGTAATAGAAGCAATCCTGGTCCTTGAGTGAAAGTTGAACCAGTTGCTCGTCGGGCATATTTTCATAATCATTCATCTTAAGATAAATAAATTCTGGGGATACAGTCTGTTATTGCAGATATAATTTCGTAATTAATTTGGTATTGGAAACGCATACTTTGTGCTTGACAGAAGGATTATAGGATGTTCCCCAAGGTGCCCTCAGTAGATATATGAGAAGGACCATTTATCAAGAGGATTGACCCCAAGCAACCACTAAAAAGCCTAAATATCAATTGCTTGAATAAGTCCTTTACTTATTTATATCCCGCAAGTTCCCCAAGTTTAAAAGTTGAGAGCGTCCCGTAAGTCCATGCCGAGCAGTGGAAGAGAGGCATCAACATGGCGATACACAAGTTCGGCGGCAGTCTGTTTCCCGATTGCCCACAGCAGTTTATTTTGAACAATCTTAAAGAACTCTATGGTCTTTTCATCTTTCGGGTCATAGTCGATACTGGTTGCGTAGATGTCTTTAATCTTTTGATAGAAAAACCGTTCTGAAAGGCGGATTTCCCGGATGCGCTCCTGAAGCTCGGTAAAATAGTCCATGGAGCTGCCGCTCTTGAAACGCTCATCGTTCAAGACAAATCCTTTGACAATGTACTCCTTCAGTCTTTGAGTGGCCCATATACGAAATTGGGTTGCAACCTGAGATTTTATCCGGTAGCCGACGGAGATAATTGCATCAAGATTGTAAAATTTTTGTTTGCGCTCAACTTTGCGGCTCCCTTCAGTTTGAACTTGTAAGAATTCCTTACAAGTTGCCTCTTCGTTCAACTCGCCTTCCAAGTAGATATTTTTCAGGTGCATGGTGATATTCTGCGGTTTCACCTGAAAAAGCTCCGCCAACAGTTTTTGCGTAAGCCAGACAGTTTCATTTTCAAGGCGCACCTCAATTTTCGTTTTTCCGCCTTCGGTTTGATAGATCAGGATTTGAGAATTGTTCTTTTCGGGAAGATTTTCAGCCATTATACGCCCCCCTCACCCCATAAAATGACGGTGGTAAAGGGTGACCACATTTCTATTGTGCGTTTTTTTAATATTTTAATGAAGTTCTGATTCAACAATTTCAATTTCTTCTTCAGTTAAGCCGTATAGTTTATATACTAATTGATCAATTTGTTTATCGTTGCCATACCAATACCAAGGTTTCTTACCGGCCCAATAGCACAACAGACTTTTTGCCTTAACGTACATAAGAATCATAATTTCAAACCTGTAAATGTAAAGAGCGTTATATATTTCTCCATTATAAACTGATGTACCGCAAGCCTTCCCATGCTTAAAAGATAGTTATTTATTATGGATATCCCGCAGGTCTTTACCATGATTTTTGCGTTTGTTTGAGAAAAGCATATTATCATAGACGTTTCCTGTCTTCCCTTTTCCTTAAGATGCGACCCCGCACACCTCCTTTTTTGCTACAATTAATAATCCCTTGACCTGATTTCCTGACTGCTTCCTAATATCTGCTTT
>QENJ01000018.1 GCA_013374505.1 Candidatus Methanophagaceae archaeon | reverse complement strand
TCTACGGGGCACTAAATCTATTAAGATTTGCGATCCATACATCCGTTTACAGTACCAAATCTACAACCTTATGAATTTTTGCGAAATTTTGGAGACTATTGAAAATACGTTGAGCCTTGACCTGGTAACAGGGTGTGATGCTTATCAGAAAGCGGAGCTTAGAGGCAAACTCGATGATCTGAAAACAGGATTAAGCCGAGATTACATTAAGTTCAATTACACCTTCGACAACAATCTTCATGATCGTTGGATAGAAACGGACACTGGATGGAGGATCATTTTAGGTCGTGGGTTAGATATTTTCCAAAAACCTGATGACAAGTTTACCCTGGGCTTCATGGATCAAACGAAACGGAAATGCAAGGCAACAACGATCGCATATACGCGATCAAAACAGGTAAAAAGCATAGACGGACCAATTCAGAGCGAGGAAATAAAATGAGCCAGACAGACTCAATCGTGAATGCCCAAGAATTACCTTGCGGCGCTCGTTTCTTTCGTTGTGCCCTTCAAGTGAATCCATTTGATTATATTGTGCGGCATAGCAAAGAGACGGCGTTCAACAACGAATCGGATTATAATGCGGCGATAGTGGAAGCGTGTCAGAGAATCGGTATCGAAGTGATAGGTATTACCGATCACCAGCGTTGCAGCACCGGACAGTCACTGGCCGAAGCGGCCCGCGCTGAAGGAATTATTGTTTTCATCGGAGCAGAATTGGAAACCAATGAGGGTGTTCATATGTTGCTCCTTTTTGAACCGGATGCCTCTTGGGAGCGCTGCAACGGTATATTGGGCGATTGCGGAATTCATGACCAGGCGAATCCGCCTTCGGCAATTAAATATGATGTACATGAGTTACTGCGTGAATCTGTCCGATGGAACTGTATCTGCGTTGCCGCCCATGTAGCAAGTGAAAAAGGCTTGTTGCAGGTACTGGATAATCAGGCCCGGGCGGCGGCATGGAAATCCGAGTATCTTCCGGCCTGCTCCCTGCCCGGCCCGGCGAATGATGCACCACAGAACCTGCGGCCGATTTTGCTCAACAAAAACTCTGACTATCTTCGTGATCGACCTGTAGCTGTAATCAACGCTCAGGACGTGTCAAGTCCGGATGATTTAGAAAAGGCTGGTTCGTCTTGCTGGATAAAGATGTCAGATGTTACGATTGAGGGATTACGACAAGCGTTTCTTGATCCCGCTTCCAGGATACGTCTAACCGGTGATCCACCTCCGGAGGAGCACACCGAGTTCATTGCCATATCATGGCAAGGTGGCTTTCTCGATGGTGCGGCAATTCATTTGAATGAAAACCTGAATGTCCTAATCGGCGGACGAGGAACAGGGAAATCAACTGTCGTTGAAAGTATCCGTTATGTCCTTGGAATGGAACCACTCGGCGAGGAAGCCCTTAAGGCTCATAGTGGTATTGTTCGCCAGGTGCTCCGGAGCGGCACAAAGATTTCAATGCTGGTCCGTTCTTACCACCCGGATAAGCGTTATTACCTGATCGAACGAACTATTCCAAATCCACCCGTTGTCAAAGACGAGACCGGCAATGTTCTCAATCTGACTCCGGCTGATGTCGTCCCGCAGACCGAAATATACGGACAACATGAGATCTCAGAACTTACTAAAAGCCGCGAAAAACTCACACACCTTCTCGACCGTTTCGTAGAGCGCGATACCGATATCTTAAAACAAAAAAAAGGCGTTCGCCGGCAGTTGGAGCGTTCACGCTTGCGTTTGCTTGAAACCCACAGAGAGCTTCTGCAAATTGAGGATCGTCTCTCCACTCTGCCGGCTCTTGAGGAGACATTGCGTCGGTTCCAGGATGCCGGGCTTGAGGAGAAACTTAAGGAGCAGAGCCTTCTTGTTCGGGAAGAAAGGGTGCTTAAGACTTCAGAGGAACGGCTAATCCCCTTCAAGGAGCTGCTGAATCAATTGGAAGATACTCTTCCAATTGATCGTGCCTTCATCTCTCAAAAAGCACTGGAGAACCTTCCTGGAAAGGAAATTTTGGGTGATACCAACGACATCCTGGAACAATTGACCAAGGACATGAATAGAATCGCCGCTGAAATAAAGAAGGCTATCGGAAATGCGGAGACTGGCTTGGGTGAAATACGGGGCCGCTGGGGGGAACGGAAAAATGCGGTTATGGCAGCGTATGAAGCCATTTTGCGAGAACTGCAAAAATCGAAGATTGATGGTGAAGAATTCATCCGTTTAAGGCGACAAATTGAGGAACTCCGTCCGCTAAAGGAAAGGCAAACCAGGTTACAGCACAATTTGAAAGAGCATGAAACTGAACGGCGGAATCTCCTCTCTGAGTGGGAAGACGTAAAGGCCGAGGAATTTCGGCATCTGGAGCGTGCGGCGAAAAAAGTAAGCAGGAAACTTGAAGGACGTGTTTTGGTTGATGTTGTTGCAGGCGGAAACAGGGAACCGCTGGTTCAGCTTTTGCGTGATCAAATAGGAGGACGATTGTCCGAAGCGATTGAGTCTTTGACGAAAAGCACAGACTTCTCTCTGCCGATCTTCGCTGCAGCATACAGAGAAGGTCGGGAGGCGTTGTCTCGCCAGTTCAACATCCCGTCCAGCCAATCTGAACGTATTGCGCAGGCTAAGCCCGATATCATAATGCAAATCGAGGAATTAGAGCTGCCGCCTACCACAACTATTAAACTAAATGTTGCTGCTGACGATCAACTACCAATGTGGCAGACGCTTGAAGACCTTTCCACAGGACAAAAAGCAACTGCGGTTCTCCTTCTCCTGTTGCTTGAGTCGAGCGCACCTCTGGTTGTGGACCAGCCGGAAGATGATCTCGATAATCGCTTTATTTCCGACGGAATAGTGCCAAAAATGCGAGAAGAAAAACGCCGCCGCCAGTTCATTTTCGCCACCCATAATGCCAACATTCCGGTGCTGGGAGACGCCGAGTTGATAGTCGGGCTAACAGCGTTCGGTGAGGCGGGACAAGGGAACCACGCTGTCTTTCATTTTCTATTCCACAGTCTGACCAAAAAGCGCTCCTCATCCTCAACCAAATCAGGCGAAGTGCCGTTGTGTTTTTGCATTTCTTTAACGATTTTGCGAGGCACACCCATGCCCATGTGCTCAAGATAACCGTAGTCTCTCATGACATCTTTAAGCAATTGGTTCCGGGCTGAGCGGCAGCCCGTTATCATACGCTGTGGAGTGATGCCGTTAGGAAGACGTCCAGGAGAAACCACCTCTAATCGATCTTCATATATGGACAATTCCACAGTCGTTCCAGACAAGAGGTAGTCCCGATGAACAAGGGCGTTGACAATGGCTTCCCTAATCGCTTCTTCCGGATACAACCATCGTTCCTCGCGCCTTGCACCATCAGCAAGACCGGCCGATACTTCTGTGTTTCTCCTTATGAATTCCACCGCTTGTTCCACAAGTCCATTTTCAACAAGCCCCTCGCTCCCAAACAGGGCCGTCATAGGACCACGAATAGCTGACCGTTCTTTAGCGGCATAATCCTTTTCCTTTCCAGGATAAGCAACGGCATCTATTCCTGCTTGAGGCAAGAAACGATTCGGATTAGCGCAAAACAGAAGTAAGCCCGCAACTGTCGCCGGAGTCGTGTCGTCTTCATCAACCAGGAATTCGGTGTTTACAAGCAGATTTTGCCAGGCATTCGTATCATCCCTGCCCGGCGTTTCTTGAGAGCGGATACGCTGAAAATAATCGTTCAAGCGACGATAGTCAAAATCGTCCATGGATGAGCCCGACACTCCCCGCACCTCCAGCCGGAAAGCCCCGCGCTGCTGAAACAACCGCTCAAGTTCCTCGGCACTGGCCTCGCGGCTCTGTGTTCCAACACGAATATAGTAAGTCCGATGGTTATTGTGCCAAACATTATGGACCGCCCATCCGCGGTCAACTTGAACAATAGCTACATCTTTCCCTGGCTCCACATCGCGGATTATTTCATAATATGGAATTAACTCAGGGCAAATTTTATCTCGACAGGTAGTCATAATCCATTCTTCTAACCGATCCCTGGTTATCCCAACCACGCTGCCATCATCATCCACTCCCAAAAGCACACGGCCGCCTCGTAAGTTAGCAAATGCTACTATCTCTTTGGCCAGGGCCCGGTTGTCTAGAGTGTCGCGCTTAAACTCAATTCCAGAATTTTCACCGTTCTTGATTAGCTCTAACAGCTCTGTCT
>QENJ01000316.1 GCA_013374505.1 Candidatus Methanophagaceae archaeon | reverse complement strand
TGAATGAAGCTTTTAAAGTAGGCAAGGAGTTCATCAGCGAATACGTTTGGGCTACTATTTGCTTGGAAAAACAGATGATGGATGTATTTTACCGAGCTAAAGACCAGAATACTGCGGTATTGATTGAAAAATTCGAATACAAGCTGAGTGAAGTGGTCTATGATCTTAGGCAGGACATCTATAAAACATTATGACACTGTACGATGTATTGAGCCAAATTCAAATACACTTACCGAACTATTGACCCAAATTCAACAAATACACTTACCGAACTATTGACCCCTTCCAGTTAGTGCTATATTACCTAACATTATCTGTATCTTACAAAAGCATTAAAAGCAATATTGTCAGTGGTTGATTATGCCTATACGGGTGTCTGCTTTAATATTAATGCGCATAACTTGTTCTAAGAACATAGCGTAATATGTTCTTGAAACTGAGGATTCATAGTCCCCCTCTTCAAGGAGTATTTCAACACTTTTGAGATACATCTTCGCCCTTTCGACTAGAAAATTTATTTCTTTCACGCAGGCACTCCTTCTCTTCACACATTTATGAGCAACGGGCTGTTAAATGTAGAATAGTCTTCCTCCGCGACAGGATAGACACCGATATCAACACCCCATGTTTTAGATTTATCTCGGTGATTATATCTATCATCCTGTCAATTTCTTTTCCGGGAATGACTTTTCCTTCAAGAACAATAGCATATCTATGTCTGAATCTCCTGTAGCATCTCCTCTTGCCCATGAGCCATAGAGAATAATACTCTTCAACTTATTTTCATACAAATTTTCAAGTTCCTCTCTGAATTCCTTGAGTATATCTCTTATTCTCATTTCTTCTCTTTAATTTTATTGTCTCAGGACCAATATATTCTTTTCGTTTGTATGTCACTTAACGTTTCGAGGATAAAAGAAGTTGCCGAAGGCAATTTGGGCGAAGCGTAGCGAAGCCTTTTATCCGCTGTTATGTGCTGTCCGGCTAATCTGGATTTACTAATCATCTTCCCGGTTCTCGCTTTTCACTTTATTAGAGATAGACTTAGCTAGGCAGTTAGAATATTTACATTTAGCGCATACAATATATGGTTTTATAATCCCAAACATTAAAATGAACATGCCTAAGAATGCTATCAGGTATTGGAGTTTATCTAATACAAATAATATCGAAAATACAAGCAGTATGACCATGGCAATAACCGGATATATCTTCTCAAAAAATGAACAATTTCCTTCTCTTTTTTTGAATAATCTCTTGACAAGTAAACCGCCATAAATATAGGAGCATCGTTGTCCATAATGCGGGCATTTAGTACAGAAAAAATAGAAAACTCCAATATGAAAAAATAGAATGATGTAGATTATTTTTCTTTTCACACATTTTATTCACTTCCTCTCAACTTAACTGATTATTTAAATTTATTCGAAACAGTAAAGCCGAATTGCATATAACGTTCCCAGCATATACGACATTGCCGAAGGGCAAGCGATAGCGAAGCGTATATGCTGTGTTATACGAAGTGCACATTTTTCCTTATGTCAATTTTCTATTTTGCACATCAATTACATAGATATCACTATTTACAACATCTATCATATCATACTCAAAAGCTATCTTTGATCCATCTGGGCTCCATGCAAAACCCATTCCTACACGGGAGGGATCACAAGGGACACTCAGCAATAACTCTTTATTACTTCCGTCTGCATCCATTATCCAGATTTCCTTAGCTTTAGGGTCCTTTGTTAACCAAGAGATATAAGCTATGTTTCTCCCATCTGGGCTCCAATCGAAACCAGAGATCAGTGCTCCAGTCGTTAGCTGCTTTTTATCGCTGCCATAGGGATTCATTATCCAGATATCACAGTTGCTAAGATTGCCAGACCTATATGCTATCTTCTTTCCATCAGGACTCCATTTTGGATTCGTATCATGCCCCGAATATTTTGTCAACTGCTTTTTGTTACTTCCATCCGTATCCATTACCCAGATGTCAACGTTTTCAATAGGGTTGTCCTTGGATAGCTTTGAAGTTTGAAAAAGTATCCTCTTTCCATCAGGGCTCCATATCAAATCTGAATAACCAGAACAAGTGAGGTCAATGTCAGATGCTATTTTTGTTTTATTGCCCCCATCAGCATCCATCAAAAAAATATCTGCATGTACTTCCCGCGACAATATACCCATGTTTTGTCGATTAAGATATGGTTCATAATTAAATCTTGTCCAGGTATCATTTTTCCACTTCACCCAATAATAACCAGTATCATAAAGTGTGTAATAGCATATCCTCACCCCATCGGGGCTTATGGTGGGATTAAAGCCAAGTGGTGTAACATTTAACGATGCCAACTTTTTCTTATTGCTCCCGTCTGTATTCATGACCCATAAATCAATGGGTACGTAATCCTTATTTTGAAAAAATACCTTGTCAAGATACACAACTGGTTTTGTGCCATTTGCTAACCGAGTCAAATTGCTACCATCTGCATCCATGACACAAATGTAACATTCTGGACTGAAACGTCCAACACCAATGTCTGGTCTTGATTCAAGAAATATCCTTTTCCCATCCGCACTCCACACAGGGTTCTCATCCGGACCGGGATTAGTCGTTAGCCTTGTTATTCTTTCAGACAGGTTGGTTAAATCCACTACTGGAATGCCTTGCTCATGCGTTGGTTTTTCTGGCTTAAGACATCCGCTAAGCAAGACCGACAGTGGTAGCGCTATTACCAAAATGGTTACAATTATGTTCCTTGATAACATATTTGATAACATATCATCTCCTCCTTTGCATTTCGTATAACTTCGGTATATCCGCAATGCGCATATACCCCTTTTGGATGTACTCTCTCAAGTATTCCACCACCACATATCCCACGGACTTTTTATCGTATCCAACCCTCTATTGCTTACAAGAGTATATATTTCAGTCGTTTTATCCCGTAGCCACTTTTTTCTATATGTAGCCGCTCGATTTTTGCAGTGTATCCACTTATTGGCAGATCCTGTAGTATTTGAGACTGGATGTTCTCATTTACTTCTCAATCACCATCTCATCAACCGCGATCCCGAAATGCCTTGCCTCTTTGGTAACATGAACCAGAACCTCATCGCCCTCTTTCAACTCAACCACGGAAATCGGTTTGGTCTTACCCATCAACTTTATCGTCTCTGCATTCTGAAGTATAATACTGCACGGCCTCTTCTCGCCACCACTCATTTCTACTTCAGCTTCCACAAGCATAAGCGGGCGTTTCTCTATCTTCACTCTGCCGACCACCGCTTTTCTAAGGTTCCCTTTTGAATTCACGACTAATACACCATCTCCAGACGTCAATTCCGATAGATACCGTGTCTTCTCACCTACCAGCACATATGCGTACACGGCACCTGCATTCACCCGAAACGGTCTCGCCGCCACGTAAGGGCTTTCTTCGGATTCCGAATGCACCATAAACAAAGCAAAAGATTGCGAACCCACTAGCATTCCCTCACCAAACGACATCAACGAGCATGTATCCACGCACACCCTATCGCCCATTTCAAGTTCTTCCACATGCGTTACCCGTGCCGTAGAAAGAGACACTTTACCCATTTGACTCTCGTCTCGTATCTCCGCGGCTCGTTTTATCTCTGATATATCGTCTGTATCCAGTAGCACGCCATCGGCACCGTGCTCTAGCGTTTCAAATGCGGTCCTTACCTCTTCCGCAGTATGCACACCCGCGATTACCTTTGTTTCCTTGTGCTGCAACTCCGCGATTATGTTCTCCAGCGGGATTATCTTCCAATCCGTGCCTATCACCACTACATAATCGCAATGATCGGCAATGTTTACTGCGAACTGCTCTGACGCCTTAGCTCGTATCTCGACGTATGCCGCTTTGGGTTTAGCACCCGCCGTCTTTTTTAACGATTCTAAAACTATTGATTCGTTTATATCAGAAGGAACTGGCTTTGTGCCATCGCCTTCGCTATTCTTGCCATAAACAACAATGTCTGCTTCTTTTTTCGTCTTTGCTGGTGATTCAGTTGTCACAAAAGCTGCTATCTTTATACGGCCTAATTCCTTTACCTTTGCAATGTCCGTTTCTTCCACGAGCACGCCATCTATACCGGATTCCAGGCTGGCGGTGATTCTTGCTTTCTTTTCGTCCCACGTCCCTACACTGTCATCCGCTTTTATCCAGATCTCTTTCTCTTTACCTTTCATTCTTCCACCCTTTCTTAATCTAAGTCGTCT
>QENJ01000315.1 GCA_013374505.1 Candidatus Methanophagaceae archaeon | reverse complement strand
TTATAGTAACTTGATAGTGTCAGATTAACCGCCGAGTTCACGGAGATCGCTGAGGCTTTAGATTAGGGGGCACTGTCTAAAAATCCAGTGATGTATCAACGCGGAGATCGCTGAGGGCGCAGAGTTTAAGAGCGTTCCAATCCACGCTTGGGTTTTCTGATGCCTCTGCGTTCTCCACGCACTCCGCGGTAAAACTTGAGGATATAGTGATTTCACTGGAAAATTCGACAGTGCCAGATTAGGGATTCCAATACCAGATACTCAGCACTTAATTCGCTCTGCGAACTTAAGCGTTCTCTGCGGTATTATTGGGTAATTTATTACTCGTGAGGATGTATGTGTAAAAAAACGAAAAACTAATTATAGAGAAAGAAGTTATATCTAAAAATAGGGAGACTAAATGCTGATGGTAGAAAGTAGGGTGGCAGTAGATTTTGAGCGAACCGCTGATTTTGCGGGTAATTCGAGCATTGTGAAATTGTCCGATTCCCAGGGGGGAATGGACATTTGCCGGCTTTTAACCTGTGGCTTTACTCACGGTTGTGCGACAGAAATTGTGGGTATAACAAATAAAAAAAAATGGCAAAAGCAATATTAATATATGAAACACGTTCGGGTAATACCGAAATGATGGCAAAAGCAATCGAAACGGGCTTGAAAAAGGCGGGAGTTGAAGTCGAACTGAAAAAAGCGGCACATGCAAATGTGGATGACCTCAAGAACGTGGATGCGGTCGTGCTCGGGTCTCCGACTTATGTTCGTAGTTTGATAGCAGCGATGAAGACCTTTCTTTTCGTGATGGATAATGCGGACTTGAAAGGCAAGATTGGCGCGGCATTCGGGTCTTACGGCTGGAGTGGCGAATCCATAGAGATATTGACAGAAACGATGAACAATCTCGCAGGGATGGACGTGATAGAACCTGGACTGAGAATAAAACGTAGGCCAACCGAGAAGGGTCTGGAAGAATGCCGCGAGTTCGGGAAGAAGATTGCCGGGAGGATACAATAGATATTTATTTACCGCCGAGAACATGGAGAACGCTGAGATGACAAAGGGAGAAAGATTGGACCGGATCACTGAGAGTATTATCGGTGCGGCTATCGAGGTACATCGCGATCTTGGACCTGGCCTGCTGGAGTCTGCATACGAGACCTGCCTGGCTTTTGAAGTTGGTGAACATGGTCTGAAGGTGGAGCAGCAGAAGCCTCTGCCCGTGGTCTATCGAGAGGTGAAGCTGGATTGTGGCTACCGCCTGGACCTTCTTGTCGAAGAAGCAGTCATTGTAGAAATCAAGGCAGTTGATCACTTGGCACCAATTCACCAAGCTCAGTTGCTCTCCTACCTGCGACTTTCTGGTTGCAAGGTGGGTTTGCTGATTAATTTTAATGTCAAGGTTCTGAAGGACGGCATTCGCCGGGTGGTAAATGATTTCCCAGATACTCTGCGTTCTCTGCGTGCTCAGCGGTGAGCAAGTACTAAAATAAAAGGAGATAAAAGAAAAATGGCAAAATGGAAATGTACCGTATGTGACTATATATATGACGAAGAAGAAGAGGGAACGGCATTTGCGGATTTACCTGACGATTGGGTATGTCCCACCTGTGGTGTAGGCAAAGAAGCGTTTGAGGAAGTGGCTTAAATGAGCCTCAAAAGAGAACTGAAACCGAGAATTTACGCAGTGGGCGCAATTGACTGGGACCGGTGGCTATTTGACGAATTAATGGAGAAAATAGATTCTTTTGAAAAGCATGTTCAGAAGCGGCTGAGAAAGATTGAGAAGGGATGGGTGCATTTTACAGCGTTCTATTTCGTGAAAGGTGCGCCAGCTACGAACAATGGGGTCGAGAACTACTACTCAACAAGCTTGAAGACGCATAGGAAGAAGCAGCTCAGGACTGATAAGGGAATCGAGAACCAGATGAAGCTATCAGCAATGAAAAGGGCTGGGCTACTAGGTAAATGTAAAAAGACATTGTTGGAAGCGTTTTTGATGTCCGTACCGTTTTTGGATCGCGGGTAAGGCTTTTACGATTCAAGTTTGCGTAAATGAAGAGAGGTGGTTAGCGGTAGCTGTCGCCTTTTTACTCGTGTAATGGCCGTTTTTGATGTGTTGGTACAGTTTTGGATAAGAATAATGTGTATTTTTGACAGGAAGTCAATGTGGGATTACTTTATGGTAGTTTATTATTTGCAAACACGATGAAAATGTTGGGTACGATGGATGAAAAATTAAAAATCACTTGATTTTTCGATTGTGCCAATATTTACATACAAATGACTGCTAAGAATTGCCAAATAATTGTTTCTACGCGGTCCTTGCAGCTATGTTGACTTTTGGGATGAAGCCCGTTCTGAGAAAAGGTTTTTATATAAACGACACAACATTATCTGTGTAATAACAAAATGAATAGGCCTGTGAAGCGTATCCCGCAGTGGATTTTGCTGGCACTGCCGATGTCTATGCCTGGTTGGACATTCAGCAGTATACTTGAGCACGTATTGCCAGTGCTAACGCTAATCACTTTTGTATTATTGTTTTTTGTCCTACCTGTAGCCCTTTTCTTCCATTTTTTCAGTGCTAAATTATTGCTGCGGCGGTATCATGCGCGACAGGTAACGGATACGCCACTTTATGAAACCGTTCACCAACTTGCGACTAAGCTGGAGCTACCGGTACCAAAGGTTTTTATTACGGATTCCGCGATGCCAAACGCATTTACACTGGGCAGAAACGCCAAACATGCGGCAATTATTGTGACGACAGCATTGACAGAGCTGCTGGATAAAGATGAGCAGAAAGCCGTTCTGGCACATGAACTCATACACGTAAAAAGGAAGGATACGCCAACCGGCACCAGCGTTGCTGCGGTAACCGGGATACTTACAGCGTTAGTGCCGTTCGCATTCTGGACTTCATTATTCACAGGTTTCGGGCAAGAGGACGACCCGGCGCCTAATTTAATCAAATTTCTTGTTACGTCACTGGTTGCGCCGGTGGCCGCAACTATTATACAACTGGCAGTAGTGCCATCGCGGGAATACGTGGCGGACGAGCAAAGTGTGCATCTGCATGGCAAACCTGATAAACTGGTAAGTGCGCTACAAAAACTAGAAACGAGCTTACACTCGAACTCGTTTGCGGTAAATCCTGCACATGTGCCTCTCTTTATTATAGATCCCATGCACAACGGCGCAGTCACGATTATGGACATATGGCTACCTACGTACTGGTTCATGTTCCGTACACACCCTGCAACTGATGACCGTGTGGCACGCTTGAAGCAGCAAGACCATAGCGAAGAGCATAAGCATTCACTAAAGGATTTGGGACTATTAAAACCTCTGTTCTTCAGTTCTTTCTCGTACCTGTTTGTTTTGTTTCTTATAATCGTGATTGACACGTTTAGTAATAAAGATTTTGTGTTTTTGAGAGCCGCAGCTATTTCTGTAGTCTATTTGGGTGCGGTGCTCGTGTTTTTCGCTATTATCTTCGTGGTGTTCCGAGCTAAATCAAGAGCTACGTAATTCCGCGATATCCCGCGATAACACAACTATTTTGCACGCAAAAAGTTTTATCAAAAACCTTGTCTTTAGTAGTTTTCTTTTTGAAACCTTAACTCCGCATCAATTGGGGAATATGTTCAACCCAAGTTTCACATCCAGATCCATCACCTTCTTCGGAACCTCGGTGATCATGCTATGATCCTTTAGATTAACATAGTAGACCTTGCCGTATTTGAACAACAGATCAACCGGCGTGAACTTATGATTGAGTTTCGCTTTCTTTAAGAGCTGCTCCAGTTTACAATGGATATAGAGAGAAAGAAACGCGATGAATACATGTCCAAAGACACTTTCATCGTCCTGTAAGTAGAGCTTGTCCGCATTAAGCACCGTCTTGTAAGTGTCAAACATCTTCTCAACCACTTCTCGTTTCTTGAGGTGCAGATAAATTTCCCGCTTCTCGACATCCATATCTGAGATAATAAGGATTTTCCCTGCCTTCTTCATCTCTATATTGAATTTTTCCTTCTCGATCTTGTGCTCGTCCAGTTTCCTGTACAGCGTCTTCTGTTCTTCCAGTCTGAGGTCCTGATCCTCAAAGAGGTAGAGGTAAAAATCGTTATATTTCCGTTTTCCACACTTAATCAGGCGACTATGATCAGTAGTTCCGAACAGGGGTAGTTCCGAATTAAAAATTAGCACAGGAACAGACATGATTATAACTATTTTGAAAAAATAACTGAATATACAACTCTCTATCCCACACGCCCACCCGAAACATATT
>QENJ01000017.1 GCA_013374505.1 Candidatus Methanophagaceae archaeon | reverse complement strand
AGCTTAAGTGTCGCATGATTGTCTACATAATCATTCCCCTTTTCATCTGCAACACCCATTAATATCAGGATGACCAGGGGTATCCACAAAAGGTTTAGCATCTGAGTTAGAAATAGAATAACAATCAAAGCGATGGAACTCATCTTGAAGATTAAATTGTCTATCTTTCCGGTAAACAAAACGGCAAAGAGGATAGAGAATAATATTGTTGCGGAAACCGAATCGAATAGCGATAAGCGGATCCAGATTAACACTATAATAACCGCTATTACAACCGCTATGTTCTTGCTGAACAAATCTTCATCGAAGGCGTCATCTATATATTTCAGCCCACCGCCTATTATTGCGAAAGCAAGAATGATTGCAATTTGCGATACCGAATTGTAATCTGATAGGTACATATGCAAACTTTTGGCATTTGTTTACGGCAGCCCGTATGTATGTACAAAAGGAGCGCGAAGAGTTGACAGAAAAGAGTTATTGTTTTATCAAAACCATAAATCCACCACTTTTGATAGCTGACGGTAGTGTTCATGCAATTCTCTTCCCCAAGAAATAGCCTTTTTATCATCACTTATCAGAGCTTTACTATAATCGTATATTCCACTGCCTGCGAACATTCCAAGATAAAAAACGTTGTCAGTAAGAGTAAGAGCTATTTTTATATCTTCTTCTATCGCGAATAACGTAAAGTTAGGCTCCTGTAAGAACTTTTTAAATGCTACTTCTGTCTCTACCATTCCAACTATACTATCCAATACGTCATTCGTCACTATGAGTTCTACATCACTCTTTTTTCTTCTCACCAAATCTTCGATCATTTCCAGATACTCAAGATGAAAAAAGGGATAAATACCTTTCACTTCGTTTGCGTTTTCAAGTATTTGAAGGTAGGTCGTATGCGTTTTGAAAAGGTCAGTAGACGTATCTGATATTAGTACAGAATCATTCAACCACCCAATCCTTTCCATCATATGCAGCGGAATCCCGCTGAGGTCATGGTCAAGCCAGAACTCCTCATGCTTCTGCAACACGTCAACAGCATCAACAAAATCAACCATTTTTAACGTTATAATCTCTCCGATTTCAGTCAGCGCATAATTCCGTGCTTCATCTTGATAAATAAGGTTTGCCTTTTCAAGGTCTCTTAATGCGTGTATAGCAGTAGTAGAACTTACATCCACAGTTTTTCGTAATTCACTCAACGCTTTCGTACTATCCCTCAAAGCGACAAGGATTTTCCTTCGCAGTTCAGAGCAAACAGCGAGACGAATCCTGTTTTGGATATTCAGTTGCTTTTTTTCACCGTCTGAAGTAGTCATCGCTATTGCCCTTTTCGTACCTACTATTGTATCTTCCTCACCTACTATGGTTCCCATATGGGTCATATTACTTAAACAAAGGTTATATAGTTAAGTCCTGGAAACATTGCTCACCCAAAGCAATATTGTCCAAACCGGAAAGCTTATATAGCCCTCAACAAAGTAATAGCTGTATTCTAAAATGGACTCGCGATACTTAAAAGCGGAAGAAAAGGCAGGCAAAAATTCAGAAGCTAGGCCTAAGTCCCTTTTATTGGTTGAGGATGAAGACAAGCATGCGGAGCTTATACGTAAAGCCTTTCGGGAGAGTAAATCCGAATGGAAACTCTATCGTGTTGCAACTCTAAAAGCAGCTTTAGAGTGGCTGCGAGAAGTAGAAACTAAGCTGCCTTTTGTTGTCGTTGCTGATTACCGCTTGCCAGATGGCACGGGATTGGACATTGCCGGAGAAGCGAAGAGCCCGGAAGAGCTAGGCTTTCCGCTTATTATTATGACCGGTCAGGGTTCTGAACAATTAGCAGTTCGCTCTTTCAAGTCCGGTGCTATGGATTACATGGTGAAGCGAACTGAGTGGTTACAAGAACTGCCCTGGACTGTCGAGCGTGTGCTGCGTGAATGGGATACTATCACCGAGCGCAAAGCAGCAGTGGAAGCACTGCAAGAGAGCGAGGAACGATACAGACTTCTTTTTGAAAATAGTGTGTCTGCAATAGTCTACTATGATACGGAAGGAAAATGTGTTTTAGTAAACCAGCAGGCTATCACGAATTTTGGAGAAAAAGCGAAAGACATCATAGGCAAGTCTCTATACGATCTATTCCCGAAAGAAGTAGCAGATTTTCATTTGCAAAGATTTACTAAAATTATGAACGAGGGAACGGGAGCAGAATTTGAAGATGCACTTCCCCTTACAGATGGAGAACATTGGTTTTCATCTAATGTTCAACCTGTAAAAGACACAAGTGGCAAGATAATAGGTATTCTAAGTATTTCAAACGACATCACCAAACATAAGCTTGCAGAGGACATGCTTAAGGATAGCGAGGAACGATTCAGAATGATGTTTGAGAATATGAGTAACGCCGTAGCCGTTTATGAGGCAGTTGATGAAGGGACGGATTTTATCTTCAAGGATTTCAATCGAGCCGGAGAGATGATAGAAGGCATAAAGAGAGAAGACCTGATCGGTAAAAGCGTGCTCGAGGTATTCTCGGGAGTTGTGGATTCCGGACTTTTTGGTGTCATTCAGAGGGTATGGCAGATCGGAATATCAGAACATCATCCCCTATCTTTTTACGTGGATGAGAGAATTGTTGGTTGGAGAGAGAACTATGTATACAAGCTGCCAAGAGGCGAAATCGTTGCGATTTATGAAGATGTAACCGAGCGCAAACGTGCGGAGGAATTGATAAGAAATGCCGAGCATGATTGGCGTCATTCATTCAATTCTCTGGAAGATGTTATGCTGATGATAGACAAAGATTACAACATCGAAAAAATTAATGATGAGGGACTAAAACTTCTCGGAAAGTGCAAAGAGGAAGTAATAGGGCAGAAATGTTATCAAGTTATTAGCGGTGCGGATAGTCCGAGCGAAGATTGTCCTTGCATAAAATCTCGGGAAACGAAAAAGGTGGAATCATTCGACCTGTATGAAAAGAGAAGTGGCAAATACTTCTCTGTAAAGAACTCACCGGTATTTGATGAAAAAGGAGAAATAATAAAATTTGTAGATATATGGAGGGACATCAGCGAGCGCAAGCGGATGGAGATGGAACGAGAACAGTTCGTGAAAGAACTTGAAGCAAAGAACGCGGAGATGGAGAGATTCACATACACCGTCTCTCATGACCTAAAAGCACCTCTTCTTACAATTCAAGGTTTTGCTACTCTACTTCAGGACGATTTAAAACAGGATGAAAGGGAGAATGAGGATAGCTATTTAAGATATATAGCAGATGGCGCAAAAAAGATGGGGCACCTGTTGGATGACCTGCTGCAACTCTCCCGCATCGGCCGTGTTGTAAATCCGCCAGAAGATGTTCCGTTTGGAGAAATAGTTCGAGAAGCGCAAGCGCAAATTCCCGAGCAGCTAAAAACGAGCGGGCTTGAAATCGTAGTGGCTGATGACTTACCTGCTGTTCACGTGGACCACCTGAGAATAGCCGAGATGCTTGTGAATCTCATATCAAACAGTATAAATTACATGGGTGCGCAACCACATCCGAAGATAGAAATTGGTTATCGCGTGGATGGCGAAGAGACCGTATTCTTTGTGAGGGATAATGGCATAGGGATAGAGGAAAGCGAGCACGAGAAGGTGTTCGAGCTATTCTATCGCGTGGATAACAGTATTAACAAAGGGACGGGTGCCGGGCTCGCAATCGTGAAACGAATAGTCGAGGTGCATGGCGGTCGCATCTGGATAGAGTCAAAAGCGGGAAAAGGCTGCACGGCTTGTTTTACGTTGCCGGTTTGCTCTTAGGGCTATTGGATATAGCGCCCCTTTTTATACAGCAACAGAAAACTTTATATAGCTACCACTACATGTGAACTAATGGCAGCAACATAAAAGAGGGAAGAACGGGGGAAATGTAGAATGGTACGTAAAACGAATGAAATTTTAATCGCAGCTATAATATTGGTCGCTTTTGTCGGTGCGGCATCCGAGGCAATATTAATCGTAACGCCCAGTCAGATAGAGGTAGGTGATTTGGTATCCCTAGAAAACAGTGTATTTGAATCGAATAAAACTGTGACTGATGTAACAACAGCAACATTTTACGGCTCGGTCCGACAACCCACAAGCATGAAATACGTAACAAGCGATATAATTTGTAACCCCCACAGGATCGTTTTTTCTAATCCCCAAAACGTTTACGGGGCTGCTTATTACGATGTAAATCTTACTGTTGACACAGAAGCGAAGACTACTATTGAAGGCGAGAAAGCCACCTATATTTTAACAGTGAAGAACACAG
>QENJ01000314.1 GCA_013374505.1 Candidatus Methanophagaceae archaeon | reverse complement strand
ATCAAGTAATATAAATACATTGCGTGCATTTGGTTAGTAGGTGTTAACACAGCAAATCCTGTTGAAGCAATTAAATTTTCATCTTCAGAATTAACGTAAGCAATTGCTTTCAAATAGGTCCTTACCGTAGAAACGATGGTGTCACCTTTTTTAACCACTCTTCTTGCTCTTGAAGGAGAAATATCAAAGCTCATTACTTTCGGGGGGTTCACCAAGCCGTCTTGGTTAACATTCCCAATATCTATATACTGAATCTCATAATCCTCGGGAGTGTTTTCTGGCAAAGAATCTTGATTTATCTTAACCGTATATTTAAGTGGTTTCACTTTCCAATGTTCCGGTATCTTACCCAGCCACTCAATGCCCGAATCTTTCAGTTTCACATTCGGGTTCAGTCCTTTGGTCACTGCCTGGTTAATGATTGCCGCGCGTTGTTCTTTGAGAAGGTCTATCAGTTTCTGTTTATTCTCAATGAGCGTGTCTATCAGATGAGTCTTGCGGTCGAGGTAGTTTGCGATGGTTTGTTGTTCGGAGAGAGTAGGGGACAAAAACATTATCTCTTTTAGTTTTTCTCTCGTTAAATGTGCAATACTGACTCTATTGACAATTGAATCAAAACAACCCGTTTTTCCATAAATCTGGAAATGATACAAGTAGTAATGAGGATTGTTTTTGGACTTTATCGTGATTTTATGAACTGAGTTTTGAATATAACACTCATTGAGTTCATTTTTCCAGATCGCAGTTCTTCCAACTTCTCCACCTTCACTGACCAATAGGTCATTTTCTTTCAATCTGTATTGGCTCAAATCCTTTTCTGAAAACCACATTTCTTTGATATCCTCAGTATCTAACTTTTCCCAAGTTATATTCTGTGCACGCAAATAAGGTTTTCTGAAATAGCCTCCTTTATCATCGGGAGTTAGCATTTTTCCTAACACAATATCACCCACATATTTTATTGGTTTCGCTTCCCAATGCTCTGGAATCTCCCCCAACCACTCAGTGCCACTGTCTTTATACGCAGGGTATCTTTTCATAGGGCTTCACTCTATTTCTTTCAAAATCTCTTTAACCTCTCTTTTAAGCAGTACCAGATGGATAGTTGCAATTTGCCAGAGATTTTGTTTATCTATATTCCACATACACCGCCTCGTTATTGATTTGCGCCTTCACATAAGATTTAAGATATTTCTCTCGCGCTATATCAACATCGCGCTGGAATTGATTACCAAAAAACGCCCTTAATTCCTCTTTCAACTCGTAAATACCGGGCGTATTATCTTCTAATTCAATAATTATATCAATATCACTCTCTTCTGTCTGCTCGTCATGCACAAAAGAGCCAAAGAGCCCTATCCGTTTAATATAAAAATGCTCTTTCAAGTAGTGCCTGTTTTGCCGAACAAATGCCAAAATATCTTCCTTATTTATCATCTTCACGCATCACCCATAATATCCTTCAGCAACCCTTCAGTTTCACCTTCCAGCGCCAAAATATCCGCCTTAATTTCTTTTAAAGCCCGCAGCGGTTTATACTCGTAAAAATATTTTGTAAAGCTGATTTCATACCCCACCTTATCCTTGCTCCTATCCATCCACGCATCAGCGACATGTGGTTTCACTTCACGGTCAAAGTATTCCACAACATCATCGTTCAGCGGTACTTTCTCATAATCGCGTAATGAACTATCGGACTTGGGCTTGCCATTTTTATCACGCACAATTTCACCGTGCTCCATAAGAGGACGTTCAACCGTAATCTTGGTGTAGCCAAAATAGTCGTTATCAAATATCTTGCAGTTCTCGCCCTCTTCAAACCGGGTGTATATCCCGGTGAGTTCTTGAATCTGCTCCTCAGAAACGTAATTCCGCTTGTTTCCCAGACTTTTTCGCATCTTCTTGTAATAGCCCACAGCATTAATGAGCTGTACCTTCCCTATCCGTCTTTCGGGTTTGCAGTTGCTTACGATCCAGATATAGGTGGCAATCCCCGTGTTGTAGAACAATTCAGTAGGGAGCGCAATAATAGCCTCCAGCCAGTCGTTTTCTAGTATCCATTTACGGATGTTGCTCTCACCCGAGCCCGCATCGCCCGTAAATAGCGGCGACCCGTTAAATATGATTGCAATGCGACTGCCGCGAGGTTCCATCTTCGAGATCATATGCTGCAGGAACATGAGTGCGCCATCACTAACACGTGGAAGTCCTGCATGAAACCGACCGTAAGGGTCGTTTGCTTCGTCTTTGATAAACTCCTGCTCCTTCTTCCAGCTCACGCCAAACGGTGGATTGCTCAGCATGTAGTTGAATTTATTGCCCTTGAACTTATCCTCACTGAAGCTTGTACCCGGTCGGATGTTATCGGCCTCTTCGCCCATAATAAGGACATCTGATTTCGCTATCGCATACGTCTGCTCGTTCAGTTCCTGCCCGTACATCACGATCTCCACATCTGGATTGATCTTCTGCTGTATATGCTCCTTCGCTATTGTCAGCATACCGCCGGTACCACATGCGGGATCAAAGACAGTTCGGATGATACCTTTACCCTGGAGTTCCGCTTGATGTTCCGCAAAGAGTAGAATTCACCATCAATCGTATCACTTCCCTGGGCGTGTAGTGCTCGCCCGCGGTCTCATTGGACATCTCAGAGAACCTGCGCAGGAGCTCCTCGAAGATATAGCCCATTTCATGGTTCGCGACCACATCCGGATGCAGGTCGATTTCAGTGAATTTCGCTACCAGCATGAACATCAGGTCGTTCTTGACCAGTTTGGTAACAATCTTGTCTATCTGGAAATTCTCTATCATCTCACGGACATTAGCACTGAATCCGTTGATGTAGTTATTAAAGTTCAGTTCTACGTTTCCGGCATCCTGATCCAACCGGCGGAGGTCGTAATAGGACGTATTGTAGAAGTTCAAGCCGTTGGCTGCATGTAGTAATACCTGTGCGGGGTCAGGCAGAACGTCCTTGAATTTATTGTTCGTTGCAATGACCGCGTCTTTATGCTCTTCCAGTACGCAGTCCAGCCGTCTCAGGACTACGAATGGGAGTATGACATCGCCGTATTCATGTTGTTTAAACGTGCCTCTTAATATGTCGTCTGCAACTTGCCATATGAAGTTTGCTTTGTCCTGGAAGTTGTTCATAAAGCCTCTTTCCTCTTTCGAAATAAAACCATTTAGATGTTTACACTGCTACTAATTTTGAGATGTGTGGCATAGATAAAAAGTTTTTGTTGAATTGGATAATATGCATGAAACTGCACTTCCATACCAGAAACAGATGTCACCAATTTTGTTCTGGTCGTGCAAATACAATCAAACCACATACCATCTCGAGGACCATACCAGTACCCGTATCTTATCAATATTCTGCTTCTCTATCTTTGCTTTTGGATCCATGCTACGGCTAATCACCGGAATTGAACACCCCTGTGTAATCTCCTTAACCAAACTATGTTCACCGCTTGCAACCACCAACTTGAGTTCGTTTTTATATTCAGCCACCAGTGCTTCAAATCCGTCTCTTGCCTTCTCACCGTGATGTCTAATATCCTCATCACGAAGCCGTTCGAATCTACGCTGGCTCATCCCGCCTTTTGTATGCTTCTCTTTTACGCTACTACGAATGATCTTGTGATCAATAACCGCTTCCTGGTCTGATACAACGATAATAGTCTCACCTGCGTGTGCCAATACAATGCAAATATCACGATAATACGCCAGTATCTCTTGCATCTGCCCGGTATCAAAGGCACAATCGAGTTGCCAGGTGGTATCCCGTATCGGAAACGGCAGTGCCACAATTAACGACCCAAAGCCCAGCCTTTTCATATCACAAAAAAGTGCTATACCAGTCGGCGATTCGATCCGTGCCAGCACGTATTTGACTGATTCGTCTAGTTCTACCACCCGTTCAAACTCCGTCAGGTCGCTGATTGTCTCTCCTAGACGTAAATATACCGACAGAAGGTCATCGTGCCTCGACCGGATGGAACCCATTTGAAACATCAGCTCAGAAGTGCGTGCGTGCGTTAACGTGATAGCGTTTTTGTAGCCCGGTTCAACAGCGTTTTGCTCCACCGGTCCCTCCGGTTTAAGCTCTCGTTCGAGAGTTTCTATCTTCTTCGCCGCATTCTTCAGCGCCAGATCAGCCGCCTGTTTTTCTGATACCGCCTTCTTCGCTCGTACCGTCTGTTTCGAATGCCGTTCTGCAAGCGATTTAGTCTCATATTCCAGCTCGGTTATGCGTGTCTGCATCCGTTCAATTTTTATCTCCTGCTCTTTCCGATTAAACAACCCGCCCAACATATTTCACCTGTTTCGT
>QENJ01000016.1 GCA_013374505.1 Candidatus Methanophagaceae archaeon | reverse complement strand
GAATCTGCCAATACCGTTGCGTTATTATATACCGGGTATGCGGGGTCAGGGACGAGGGCAATATCGCCGGGATCTAAAAATGCGAATACCGAATGCGCTATCCCCTCCTTCGCCCCTATCAACGTTAGAACTTCATCATCTGCATCCAAATTAACGTGCTTTCTGTGCTTATACCATGTCGCTACGGCTTCACGGAACGACAGCATTCCTTCGTAAGCCGGGTACCTGTGATTTGAAGGGTCTTTTGCAGCGTGGCACAGTGCTTCTACTATGTGCGGTGGTGTCGGCAAATCAGGATCACCGATACCTAAGTCTATTACATCCACACCCTTCTTTATCGCTTCCTCCTTCCTCTTATCTATTTCCGCAAATAGATAAGGGGGCAGTGAACTTATTCCCTTTGCATACATTTTTCAAATCCTATTTTTCTTATAGCACAAACCTTTTCCTAGAAAGAAAAGCTTTACCAAAAGAACTTATCCGTTTTTCTTTTAGCACAGGCTAAATTTTCTTTTTTGTAAAAAGAAAAAGTGTTAACATGGCTCTATCGTTGACGGCGGCTTAGAAGAAATCGAATAGGTCACCCAAGTCACGCCTTTAACTTCATTTGTTATTCGCTTGCTCATGCTCTCCAGCACTTCATATGGCAGCTTCACGAAATCCGCCGTCATTGCCTCCTTGGACTCAACCACCCTTATCGTAACGATTTTGCCCAAGCTTCTCGCATCGCCTAGTACACCGGTAGCGACATCATCGCCCACTATTGCAAATGCCTGCCACACTTTGTCATACCACCCGTTATTCTTCAATTCCGCCTCTACAATGTCAGATGCTTCACGACATATCCGAAGTTTATCATCTGTAACTTCACCTATTACACGAGCTGCAAGACCCGGACCAGGAAAAGGATGCTGGTTCAGTATCGGAAGCGGCATATCGAGTTCCTTCGCCACTTCCCGCACTTCATCCTTATACAAATCCGCGATTGGTTCTACTAGCTTCAGTCCCAGCTTCTCCGGAAGCCCACCCACGTTATGATGTGATTTTATTCGTGATGACTTTTGCGAGCTCGCCCCCGCACTCTCTATTCTATCCGGATATATGGTACCCTGAGCGAGGAAATCCACGTTACCTAACTTTCTCGCCTCTTCCTCAAAGACTTTTATGAATTGTTCGCCTATCACCATCCGTTTCGCTTCGGCGTCATTAACGCCCCGTAAACCAGTTAAAAAACGCTCTTTCGCATCTACAAATACCAGTTTCATATTGAAGTTATTCTCGAACGTATTTATAACCGTTTCCTTTTCGCCTTCTCGCAGTAGTCCATTGTCAACGAAGATGCACGTGAGTCTATCTCCTATGGCTTTATTGACGAGCAATGCCGTAGTAGAAGAGTCTATCCCGCCACTGAGTCCACATATCACCCTCCCATCATCACCTACCACTCTCTTTATATCCTTTATCTTATCGTTAATGAAGGATTCAATCGCCCAATTGCGCTCGCAGCCGCATATTTTGTATAAAAAATTCCACAGTATTTTTTCGCCCTTATCCGTATGGTGAACCTCAGGATGGAATTGAACGCCATAATTATTGGCGATGCGAAATGCCGCAACGGGCGTATTCATCGTATGGCCTATTATATCCGCACCCTCAAATTGCTCTATCACGTCGCCATGAGACATCCACACGTTCATCTTTCCACTCTCGCTTCCACGCTCGGTCAATCCTGCAAACAGCCCAGAATCTTTAAATAGCAGTTCCGCCCGCCCGAATTCGCTTTTCATTCCTTCGCCTACCACGCCACCATTTATATGCGCGATCAACTGTGCACCATAACAAATCCCGAGAATTGGTATGTCCAAATCAACAAACTCGGAACTGCAGCTAGGACTGCCTGGTTCGTGAACGCTAAACGGGCTACCGGAAAGGATAATACCTTTAATCTTACCTTTTTCTCTGTCTATTCCTCTTTTAAGTTCTTCTACGGGTGTATCATACGGGAGAAGTTCTGTATATACCCCCAATTCTCTACACCTTCTCACGATGAGATGGCTATACTGCCCACCAAAATCGAGCACTACCACTCTGCCTTTTACGCCCCTCTTTTCTATTATGCTATTTCTGTCTGGCATCGTATGGTCTTTTTCGTTGTCCATAAACTTATAGAACGAGGGAACATAAAAATGCCGGTGGTTATTATTAGCTACTGGTAGAGATTTTTTCGCTGCTATATAAGTATCTGGACCGGCTTGCACAAAAGGGTGAGTTCGTTCCAGACGTGGCAATAGCTGGTGGGTTTACCTTTGATGACCAGATATTCAAAGGGCGGTTAAGTTTGATATAGAAGTGGGACACTTTTGTGCGTGACGGAAGTGTCTGAAATGGGGAAAGAAGTATTAATTCAAGAACGGTTGGAGTAACCGTAATATAGCTCGCTACCTAGTTTAGTGTGGAATAAGAGTAGGACCGTTAAACATGTCTATAAACTCAACACCCACTGCTATGCTGTTCATAAATGGCTGAGGGAGCTCCCAGATGTAGCATAGAGAGGCATGATAAGTCCGATAGCCGCATTGATGTTTTCTGGAGCGAAGAGGAAGAAAACTTCAAGCGGATAATTTCGAGAGAAATAGGACTTATCCTGCAGGATAGTGAGTTAATTCAACGGCATGAGAGCAGGTAGTTAGCGGTTCATAAAGGTATATCGGTCGCTCCACTTTACCGCAAGCGGCCGATATACACTGACTAATTGGCTTATGCGGTTACATGGTATTAAAATCAATTTTTGTAATAAAAAATGTTATATCTAATCGAGCATATTTAATAACATAGTGATGTGTCTGAGTGTCCCACCTTCATTTCAAACTCAACCCTGATGTCGAATATAGAGCTAAAATAACTAGGAATAGTTTTTCTATAACTCTAACCCAATACAACAATGGCACTTTATTACTTCAAGGTAAAACAGATAAGCTCTTTGATGATAGTTGCGACCTGATAGAAAAAATTGCCAACCCATCAGATAAGGAAGTGATAGCCAGATTCATATCAGATGATGATGAGACTTTAAAAATTTTTACCGAGAGATACACTCCTGAACTTATAGATACAGCTGAAGAAAATGTAAAGGGAAAAATAGAGGATGTCTTTAACTATCTTGAACCTCACGACCAAAAATGGTTTGTAGCTTCAGAATGCCTTTGCTTAACTAAAATTCCTCTTCCTGAGTTTTCTCCTTTGGTAATGCCAGCTTCTAAAGCGTTTGAGGGTTTTGCAAAAAAACTTCTTGTTGATATAGAGCTATTTGAACCAGATCACTTTAAGACTAAAAACGCTTCCTTTTCACATCTTAATGATACAACAAATCCAAAAAGAAAAACCATATGTCAAAAGGAAAAATATGTAGACACATATCTCAAAAAGATTAGTCTAGATCTTGATATGTTTAGAAATTTTATGATGCATAGTGATGACAGTAAAGTTACTAAAGTGGAAACTATAGAAGATGCACTTAGTGAAGTCAAAAAAATATTCGAAGCGACAAAGGAAATATTCGAATACTTTAATGACCAATTTACTATCGAATTAAGGAGAGTCTGATTTGAATATGGAAAATAAAATTTTTGAGGTCTACCAAAATATAAAGTCAACTTTACAAGCCGAAAATATAAAAATTTCCGATTATAAATTAATTGATTATGGATTACAATTCACTGTATCCATTCTCGACTGGTCAGGAGTAATTAGAATCTATCAGAACAAAAAAGGCGGCCTAAAAATTGATTATTCACAACTAAAGGGTGGAGCAAATGCTACAAAAATCCAAACTTTGATAGAAGGTAAAAGGATACCATCCGATTCAAAAAATTCAAGTAAGAAGGATGTTGAATTAGGATTTCCCATAATTGGTACAGATGAATCTGGTAAAGGTGATTATTTCGGACCCTTAGTTAGCGCTGGTGTCTATGTAGATGAGCAATCTGCGAAAGATTTGATTGAATGTGGCGTCAAGGATAGCAAGAAACTTAGCGATAGTAAGAACTCAGAACTTGCTCGAGAAGTAACTAAAATATGTAAGGGGCGTTTTGCGATTATTGAAATATCTCCAGAAAAATATAATGACTTATACGAACAATTTAAAAAGGAAAAGAAAAATTTAATCACATTACTTGCCTGGGGACATGCAAAAGCGATAGAAGAAATTCTTTCTAAAGTGGATTGTAAAATTGCAATTGCTGACCAATTTGCGGATGAAAGCTTTATCCTTGGTAAACTTCAGGAAAAGGGGAAAAGGCTAAAATTAATACAAATGCATAAGGCTGAACAGAACATAGCTGTAGCAGCAGCATCGATTATAGCGCGAGCAAGATTTTTAGAAAAACTATCAAAACTATCAA
>QENJ01000313.1 GCA_013374505.1 Candidatus Methanophagaceae archaeon | reverse complement strand
TCTCCTGGGACTCATATTCTATGCGTGTGAACAATGAGTTAGTTGGCGTTCTCGGAAATCTCGTTCATCGTGTTCTTACCTTTGCTCGTAAAAATTACGCCGTGGTACCCGAAGGCGACATAGAAAAAGAGGTATTTGCCGCGATAGAGAATAGGCGAGCGGAAGTGATAAACGCGGTGGAAGAGTACGAATTCAAGAAGCTCGTTGATGCGGTGATGGCACTTGCGGACTTTGGGAACCGTTTTTTCCATCGTGAGGAGCCCTGGCATTTGATAAAACAAGGTGAAGAAGGTAGGGCGAGGGCAGGACTCGTAATCAAAAACGCATTACAACTATTAAAAGCGGTGTGTATATTGCTAGAGCCCGTGATGCCGGAAAAGATGGAGGAAATGTGGCATCAAATAGGGATGGAAAGTGATGTACATTCTGTGAAGCTAGATGAGTTAATGGTGCCAATAGAGAGCGGGCAAGCGCTGGGGAAACCGAAGATGTTATTCAAGAGGGTAGAAACGTAATTTTATTCACCTGTTATAGTCTTTCGCCTAGCCTTCTCTCTTCACCGTTATCGGGATAACGCCTTTATCGAATTCCAGCATAGCTATCTCTATGGAGTCTATTTCATCCGTTTCTATGAGCACGGGTGCACCGGCGGCTATTTGCAGTGCCCTTGCACCTATAATACGTGCTGTTTCGTATTTCGTATATTTCTTTCTTTCTTCTTTCAAACAAACCAACCTTTAGCCCTTCTACAGTAAGATGGGGTTGCTGAGATTTGAACTCAGGTCGCGGCGTCCCGAACGCCGAAGGATAGTCCAAGCTACCCTACAACCCCCCTCTCGTTAGCCATACGGCGCCAGCTCATCTATTAGCTCTACATGCGATAATAGCATCCGCCGACAGCAATATCTCATTACTCCCAAATCATCCAGTACCTTACCAGGATCTTCATGTTTTATCCGCTCTTTATAATCTTCCCACACTTCTGATATTGGCTTTCCACACGTGAAGCACCTAACTGGAATCATAGTTCAACAATTACCTCGCATACTTCACCTATAAGACTTTTGCCTGTGTGCTCTTGCACCTTTCGCACCAAACTTCTTTGGCTCCTTCTGTCTTACATCGCTGACCAATAAGCTTCTATCGTATTCAAGATATATATCTTTTAGTCCTTCGTTCCCTGTCCAGTCCACTAATCCACGAGCGATAGCAGTTCGGGCGGCCTCTGCCTGACCCATAAAACCACCACCCCTCACTTCTACATCCATTTCGATACTGCCAATATCTCCAGCAACATCAGGATGCTCAGAAGCAATAAACAGCGGCTCAGAAATCTTTGTCCTCACCACTTCTGGTTCCAGTAGTTCCAAAGGCTTCTTGTTTATTCTCACAGTGCCCTTACCTTCTTTTACTGTTACTCGTGCAATTGCCGTCTTCCGTTTCCCTACTTGGTTTATTATCTTCTTTACCTTTACTTTGGTGCCCATCCTAACTTCTCACTCACCTCTCCTAAAGTCACATATTTCGCAATTGATAACCTTTCTGCATCTGCACTTTCTACACGCTTCCGCTCTTGCCCCGCATATTCCCGCGGTATGCCAAGATACACGCGCAATCTTGAAAAAGCATCTCTACCCCGCTCTCTCTTATACGGTAGCATCCCCCTTATAGTCCGCTTCAGTATTCTATCCGGCATCTTTGGGAAGTAGGGGCCTTGCTCTCTCGAGCCTTGATCCTTTCTTCTTTTGTAGTCCTTAAGTATCGACACCTTGGATCCACTTATTAACACGCGCTCGGCATTAACGATAGTTATTCTCTTCCCGCGCTCTTTTAGCAACTCACTCGCTACTTCGCTCGCTAATCTCCCTAGGATAAGTCCTTCCCCATCTATTATCTCCATCTCTTCACTCATCACTTTTTTGATAAAACTTTTAAAAAGCTTTATTTCTGATTTTTAAAGCTCAGATGATTATCTTCACACCCGACCCTTTTGGGTTATTTCTCGCCAATTCCTCGATACCCATGCACTTTCCTGCTCCCCCTTCGACCGCACTGATCTTTTCCAGTGCCTTTTTGCTGAAGCTCAAAGCTGCAACCGTGACCGGCTTATCAAGCACACCCGCGCTTAGTACCTTCCCTGGTACCACTATCTGATCATTCGCTTTTGAATACCTATTTATCTTACTCAGGTTTACCTCGGCATAAGTACCCCGGGGCTTCTCTAACCGCTTCGCTATGTCGCGCCAAATAGGAACCTCTTTCTCTCTCGCAATTTTTTTCAGCTCATCTACTAACCCATCAATCCTTGGGTCCGTCTTTTTCTTTCTTTGCATCTCTTCGCCTTTGAGTTTTTAGATCTTTGAATTATAAAAGGATTATACAAATGTATAGGTGATTGTGTAAGATTAAAGACGGCAAATAAATAAATGCTATAAAGGATATTCACACGACAAATGATAGAGGATTATTCATGGATTCCGGCAGAGATAAAATGTTTTTTCAATGAAGATTACGGGAAAACGCTTTTGATAAAGGGGGCACCGGGATCAGGGAAAACAGTATTTGCGCTTACTTTGCTAAGCACGCTGAAGGGAAATGGCGCGTATCTCTCCACACGGGTTGATTCGGATACGCTATATATGCAGCATCCCTGGATAAAGGAAAAGATAGCTCCGGATAACATCATAGATGCTACAAAGTCAGAAAGTGGACAGATTTCGGTAGCAAAAGAGGTCTCGCTAAAGGCACTCAAGTATTCTAATGTCCCTGAGTTCCTGAAAGCGGTTTATACAAGGACAGAAAAGATGGAACATCCCATCATCATCATTGATTCCTGGGAAACCGTCGCTTTTTATACCGGGCATTACGACAAAGGGATAAAGAGGCATTAGAACATAACCTGTGCGATGTCTCAAGGCGAACAAAAGCGAAAATCATTTTACTCGTTGAATACACAGGGCAAACCGCTCTCGACTACCTCGTTGACGGTGTAGTAGTATTAGAAAGCGATCTGTTTGAAGAGCGCCGCTTGCGAAGGATGTTTATGCAAAAGTTACGAGGATGCCAGATAACAAATCCTGTTCGCCTCTTCTCCCTTAATAAAGGCGTATTCAAATGTTTTGATGAGTTACAAAGGTGTTGAGCTGGCAATAGAGAATCCTACCCTTCCTGACCCCATACCAGACCTCCGCGCTACGAGATTTTCAACAGGGATAAAAGATCTAGACCGAGTAACAAACGGTTATGGCGGTTTCAATCTTTTTGAAGGGGATTATATTACTTATGACCTCTTAGCACATGCTCTTTCGATTAATGCCCTCAACCTTGGCAGGAGGCTAATTTTCACATCCACTATGCACCCCGATTACATAACTAAAATATCCGCCTTTGTGAAGCAGGAACACAGAAGTAATATAGAGCAGGTAAAAGAGATAAAGGACATCAGGGCTAGGATAAAGGCGGAAAGTACTATCGTCTTAATCAACTTAGAAGAGATAGAAGACGTTGACACGGCGGTTAGAGAAATAATGACATTATTTAAGAAACAGGAGTGTAAAGTAATGTGTTTTGGAGGAAGAAAGGGTTGTGACGAGCTGGAATCTTTTGCTTCAACACATATAAAGACAAATTTCATCTCCGGTGTACCCTGCATATATGGCGAGTTCCCACGAACGGGAATCCATGCCATGGAGTTGGATACGTCAGAGAACATGCCCAAAATAAAGCTGACACCGATTGTATGATGGGTACAGATTTTTTTAGCGTGGCTTTTTGTACGCTTATACTAATCTACGCATGTTACTCGGACATAAAGACAAGGAGTGTAACAAACAGGCTTTGGGGACTCATGATTGCCGTGGGGTGCCTTATTGCGTTATACAACTGCTTTCGTTTTGGCATACCCTTTCTACTCGGCTTTACTTTATCCGTCTTTTCCACTTTTTGTCTTACATATCTATTCTTCAGACTCCGGCTTTTCGGTGGTGCCGATGCGAAATGTCTTATAGCCCTTTCCGTGCTCATCCCCGTGCAACCGGATTTCGCGTTCGTTTATTCTCAATTGCTGCTATTCCCCCTTTGCAATCACCACGCTTTTAAATGCTGCGATAATCTCCTTGTGTGTCCCCCTCGGGTTATTCGTTTATAATCTTCTGACTTTAAGTCGCGAGGAGCTGAAGGGTAATCTCGGTTTGGCATTCATCGGCTATAAATCGTGTATCGAAGCTCTTTCTGACAAAGCGGCTAAGCATACAAGATTAGTGCATTTGTATGAAGAGGCGGAAAGCGACTTAAACCAGGTTTTTGTCTTCGGCGGTGTCGAGATAGATACAGAAGTGGTGGAAGAGCTTAAAAAATATCATGCGCAGGGAAAGATCGGCGATAAAGTGTGAGTCACGCCTGAACTACCTTTTATTCTCTTTATCACTGCCGGGTTCTTTAC
>QENJ01000015.1 GCA_013374505.1 Candidatus Methanophagaceae archaeon | reverse complement strand
AGTAGGATCTTGTGCTGAAACAGGCATCGCAATTGCAAGTACTGACAACAGCACGATTGCACTTAGCCCATACACCCATCTAGTTCTATTCATTTTTCTGGCTTCAGGGCAAAAATATATCTTTCTCCCTTTTCCCCCTTTTCTAACCGCTTAGCCCTTTCGCTTTTATTCTGTATGAATTGTGCCATATATAAAGTTGCATGTGGACTATGCTCTCTATAAAGCTATGCCTGTGTGGCAACTTTGGTGTGTGAATATATCTGTGCAATCCATGGTTGACTATTATCCAGAGCACATTTTTCTCGCTTCATCATGTCAAAATGATTTCGCCCAGTACCGCTCGGTTCATCAACACTAAATCGCCGGCATCTGCTGACTTACCCTCATTGTTCAAATCGCCTACCAGCCAAAGCGATAGATTCGCGGTCTCATCAGCAGTCACATTTACTTCGGTTGCATTATCCCAATACCTTATTTTTGTGGCGTTTACGTAATAATCGCCGGCATTAATGTTTGTAAAGTTGTAATAGCCAGTTCCGTTCGTTGTCGTTGAACCTACGACACTCATAGTGGTCGCGTTTGTCAAGTTTACCGATACATCTGGTATCCCGGTATTATTATTGGTATGCGTTATCTGCCCTGTTATGATCGTGGGCGCGGGCAGCACCGTTACGTGCTGTACAGCCGCAAATACGAGTGAGAGAAGCAGCGCTAATACCACTAAAATCAATATGATTATCTGCTTCTTTCTATTGCACAGTCCTATCTTTTTCGTTTTCTTCATGTTTTTTTATTGTAGTATTTTATTTCTTTGGTAAAGCTAAAAATTTCTTTTTGAAAGAAAGATTTGCTTCATACCGCTTCCCCCAAGACCGACACCGTGGATGTGCCCGTCCCCGACCCTTTCAGCTCGTATGCCAGATACAAATCCTTGTGAGTTCCTACGGCTACTGTTTCTCCAGTATCTCTATAGTCACCCCATGATGTTAGAGTAGTCCAGCTACTGACAGCCCCTGGACTCGTGTCATCTGCGGTCACATTAAACTTCTCGTCACTTATTATTGTAGACCAGCCACTCGTATCCTCTACCTTCAGCCAGATCTTGTAATCAGCCGAAGAAGAAGGATTGTAAATCGTAACTACCGGTGAGTTACTGCTTATATTTTGCGGGCTGCCGCTGCCGTCTACATTATTGTATGGGTCGGTTACTGTGGCACCGGTTGCACCCGAGAAGTTAATGGAGCTGATAACGGTGGCATTGGTTTGATTTTTGATTTCAAGTGTCGTTGCGTAAGATAACTCTATGGATGTATTGGCTTCATCATCCGCAGTGACGTTATAAAACAGCGTAGTATTATCTGTGATATTACCTTTTGGATAATACCAGCCTACAGCCACGCCGGTGGTATCCCAATTTTGGACAGCATATCCGCTGCTATTCGTATAATTCAGACCAAGGTATGTCACGGTAGAGTCCGTTTTGTTATAAAAACGAACCGGATAATTTACTATGCCTGAGGAGGTATTGGCATCTCGGACAAGGCATGTTAACGTTAACATCTCACCTACGGTATAACCACCGGAAGGCGAATTCCACGTTACGTTTGACCAACCCATCTTAATCACCGATTCATTCTGATACGAGATATTATAATTCGAGTCGTTGTCATACATCTCAACCGAGACTTTGTATTTCCCCTTAGCAGCACTTGAATTTAGAGAGAAACTCGCATTTACATACGAATTCGGTGTGTAAGCAGTAGCCGACAACGAATTGATGGTTGCAGTAGCGTTGTATATCGTGACCGTGTAGTTCTTGGGGTTATCCTCTGTGTACGAGAAGTTGACATAGAATTGCTCGCCGCCCTTTCTGTAAACCGGAGCAGATTCGGTTGGCGCGTCTATCGTGATCGCGGGAGGTGTTGAATTAATCTTCACCGTCCAGTTACTATCGCCCCAATCGCTGTTTCCGGCAGCGTCATACGCCACACAATTCCAGGTGTAATTGCCGCTATTCAGACTCAAAGTCCAGTTTGCACTCCCGGAAGTTCCGGATACGAGGGTAGTCTGATTCAAGCCAAAAGACTGGTTACTTGCGTTTGTTATGTACAGCGATATACGGTCCAAATCGAAATTATCAGTGGCATTGCATACAAAAGTCACATTCACAGGTGCTGGCGTGTTATTGAAATAGTTTGGTGCCGGGCTCGTAAGCGTGGTATTTGGCGCAGTGGTATCAACCGTGAAATAAACAGTCTCTGAATCTGTATCTGTTGCATTGCCATAAGCAACGCCATAAACTGTTATGTTGTGTGAACCCTCAGATAATTCAGTTGTAGTATTGCTAAAGGAAGTGCAGTTGTTGCATGCAGTTTCATTTACGCTGCCATCAACCGAGTAGGTTATGTTCGCAGCTTTATTCGTTGTGCCAGAGAATGTTGTTGTGTTGTCATTTGTGCAGGAATTGTTTTGAGGACTAGAGATTGTTATATTCAAAGAGACTGCACCTGGTGTTTCCTCAGTCCCAATAGTCACATTCGGCTCTGGCAAGGCGTATTTGCGGGCAAACACCCAATCGGTGTCCCATATTGCTGAGTCCCAAACTCTTAAATGTACATGTGATTGTGAACTGTAAGTAGCATCGGTTGCATTTAATTTTTCAACATTATCCCTGTAAGCTTCAAGGTTAGAACCATTCCAGACAAATTTGAAATTGTAGTAGGTATTGTTAGTTGCGGAATCGGGGGATAATGTAGCAAGCGCAAACTCTGGTGCCCATCTACGAATTCTACTACTTGTAGGTTGTCCATACCAGCCAAACCATGTAGTCTCATAACCTGCAGTCATTAGTCCCCAGGAATCATGTGCCCCATTACCAAAACCCATTGTATAAGATTGAGTGGAATCTTCTGCAAATGCTCGTGCTTCAAGAATCGAATTGTTCGCGCTATTAAAAGCCTTAGCAACACTAGTTCCATAGTCCGTAGAGTACATACAAAGATGCTTTCGGTCGTTTTTTATGGCAACATTAGCATATCCGGTTCCTCCGCCAATCCTCAGGATGGACCACCCACCTTGTCCACCTATAGCTCCTGTCGTATAAGTTTCAAAATCATCAAAAAACTCAAAAGTGGCATCGCCGTTGCTCTCGGAGCTCGCATCCGAGTTGCCGTAATAAAGCTGAACAGTACCGTTTTCGGTTGTGTTGTACCATACCTTTATCGGGTCGGCGGTATTATCTTCTATCCAGTAGCCTAATGCTGTACCAGATACATTATAGAATCGAATATCACTAAAATCGGCAGTTTCGTTATGATTGTTCAGGAAGATGTCGGAATTATTGTTGGTGCCGCTACCTGAATGGATACTTATGTTAAGCTGGTAGTTGCCTGTTGTAATGTTTCGCACACAGATTAATGTCCGGTAACTGTAATTGCCGTCTGCCCATGATAAAGCTCCTCCTACTGATTGCTGGTCGGATGCTGCTGTTTCGCTGAGGCAACCGGGACCAGTATTATTGAATGCGTAAATGGTGATGCTAACCGATAAACCCTGGCACAGATTTGTTGTGTTCAGATATGGGTCGATTGTGCCGTTTGCCCATTTGCCATTAACCGAGACGTTGTAAGAATCAGTCACGTTTCCGGTGCCTGCGCTCCATGTGTAGTTCACCCAGTAATTACCTGTTGTGCTCTGGAGATTTGTTGGGTCGGGTGGTATTGTCCCTGTCCCTGTGCCCCTCAGCGGCGCGAATATACTGAACGTTGTTATATTCACACCAACAATGTTGCTTGTAGTATCCAGATACCGCGAACCATTCCAGCCGTCCTCAATCCACGCAGTACCGTTGTATTTCCACACTTTCAGACTCGATTCATCCAGATCACTGACATCAGAGTCAGAATATGTAAAGTTAAGATACAGCCATGCCCCTGCACTCTGATTCGTAGCATTGATAAACTTGGTGATATTGTACCATCCCGCAGGGTCGCCTGCTGGCAAATCCACACCTTTGAGCGAGACATCTCCGTGGTAAATGAAGTTTATTGTTGTGTCATTGAGTGTGTTGTTTGTGAAGGAAGATGCTGAACTCTTGATATGGAGGTCCCAGGTGTTGTCAGATATGGTGTTGTTCGCAAACAAGTTGTCGCTGCTTGACGAATTCAGGTAGATGCCGATGTAGTTGTCTGATGCAGTGTTATCGGAAATGTTGCAGTGACCAACGCCGTTACCGATATAAATTCCTGCCTTCATGTTCCCTGTTGCACCGGTCACATTGAATCCGGAGATGTTTACGTAATCCGCGCTCACATTAAAGACGTGATGTTCGGCTGTACTGCTGGTTATATTCACCACATCTGTGCCCTCGCCTGTCAACGTGAGTTGTTTGTTTACGTTTACGTTCTCAGTGTAACTGCCGTTATACACATAGATTGAATCG
>QENJ01000014.1 GCA_013374505.1 Candidatus Methanophagaceae archaeon | reverse complement strand
GTGGGACAGCCTCTATGCGTTGCAGGTTGAACCGGAACGATACAAAACAGAAGATCGGTGCCAGCTTAGTATTCAAGAAGCTTTATATATCGAAAAAGTAAGAACTCGATTTTACGAAGTACTCAAACATTTAGTGCACAACGCGCGCTTAAAATCGGGAGACTCGGAAGATGAATAAAGTTGAACGTGCGGTTTCTTGTTTTGAAGAAGGTTTTAGCTGTTCACAAGCATTGCTCTCAACTTACGGTACACAATTCGGTCTAACTCGTGAAATGGCCTTAAAGGTTTCCGGTGCTTTTGGTGGTGATATGGGCCGCCGAGGAGAAACATGCGGTGCCGTGACCGGTGCATTCATGCTCATAGGATTAAAACAGGGAATGACGAACGTTGATGATGCCGCGGCAAAAGAAGAAACTTATAGGCTTGTAAACGAGTTTGTGGCGAGATTCAAAGCGCGTAATGGCTCAATTCTGTGTAAAGAGTTGCTCGGTTGTGATATAAGTACCTCCGAGGGTATGAGTCAAGCAAACGAGAAGAAACTCTTTGAAACTCGGTGTCCCAAGTTTGTTAGAGATGTAGCAGAGATTATCGAACAAATATTGATGTAGTGAACGTTTTATCACCAGAGCGTATCAGGCTACGGTACTTTGCACCTCAGCGCGGATTCGTATCCCTACGGAATGCTAAACTATTATTCCTAAGACACCTTATTTCCCGTAGCACGAACAAAAACTCTATGCGCCACCACTCATCATCTGCTTGAATTCTTCGTAAACTGCCTTTACTTCATCTACCGAAGCTTCATCCTCTAAAGTGGAAAGATCTCCAAGAGGGTTACCCATTATAATAGTCTTTAAAACACGCCTCATTATCTTACCCGACCTCGTCTTGGGCAGCTTTTCCACAAAGTGAATCTCCTGAGGCGTAGCTATGGGCCCTATTTGCTTACGAACCTCTTGGATTATCTCCTTTTTCAGCTCATCCGCGGGTTCATAGCCCTCTTTTAAAATCGCAAAGACAATGATATTCTCTCCTTTTATAGGGTCCGGCGTGCCAATGACCGCCGCTTCCGCTACAAAAGGTGCCTCCACAACCGCACCCTCTATCTCTGCGGTACCCAACCGATGCCCCGCTATTTTTAAGACTTCATCTGTTCTACCAAGCAACCAGAAGTAACCATCTTCGTCCTTTATCGCATAATCACCGGTATAAAACAGCCCTTTGAATTTTGACCAGTAAACTTCTTTGTACCTTTCCGGGTCTTTGTAAAGCCCCATCAACATACCCGGCCATGGTTTTCGTATCGCCAAATGCCCTTTTATACCTGTTTCTACTGGTTTTCCGTCCTCGTCCACGACCTCAGCATCTATACCCGGTAAAGGCAAGGTTGCAGAGCCCGGTTTAAGTGGCACGAGCTCTATGCCAGGTACAGGCGAAATCATTATCCCACCTGTCTCGGTCTGCCACCAGGTATCAACTATCGGGCATCTTTCCCCGCCTATGTGCGTGTAATACCATGCCCATACTTCCGGATTGATAACCTCACCGACAGAGCCCAATATTTTTAAGCTGCTTAAGTTAAATCGCTTTACTCGCTCTTCGCCATAGCGCATGAACATCTTGATTGCCGTTGGAGAGGTATAAAAGATTGTGACACCATACTTCTCGATAATTTCCCACCATCTATCAGGATTAGGATAATCCGGTGCGCCTTCATACATAAGTACTGTTGCACCATGAAGTAACGGCGCATAAACAATAGAGGTATGCCCTGTCACCCAGCCTACATCTGCCGTGCACCAATACACCGATTCATCGGATATGTCAAAGACCCATTTGTAGGTGGCATAAATGTAAGCCAAATATCCGCCGGTTGAGTGGACTACACCTTTAGGTTTTCCGGTGGTTCCAGACGTGTAGAGTATGTATAATGGATGTGAAGATTCCAGAGGCACAGGTTCCACATAATCATCGGCCTCTTTTATTAAATCGCTATATATGAGGTCTCTACCCGCCACCATATTTATCGCCTCTTCCGTCCTTTTTATCACGACTACTTTTTCTATGATCGGTGCAATCTTTAGTGCTTCGTCCACTATATCTTTGAGTGGTATGTACTTCCCCCTCCGTATTCCAAAGTCCGCGGCTATCAACACCTCTGCCGAAGTGTCATTGATTCTATCTGCTAGTGCCTGGCTACTGAACCCAGAAAATACAACTGTATGGATAGCACCTATTCTTGCCGTGGCAAGCATTGCAATCGTGAGTTCGGGGATCATTGGTAAGTATAAAACCACCCTATCGCCCTTTTTTACGCCGAGGTTCTTCAGCATGGACGCGAATTTGTTCACTTCTCGGTATAGCTGAAAATAACTGAAGGCTTTTGTATTCCCTGCTTCATCTTCCCAATATAAAGCCACTTTGTTCTTATGCCAGGAATATAAATGACAGTCTACGCACAGGTAAGAAGCATTGAGCATACCACCAACGAACCATTTGGCAAAAGGCTCTTTCCATTCAAGTACCTTGTCCCAGGGTTTAAACCAATCCAGCTTTTCGGCTTCTTTCTCCCAGAAACGTTCTATGTTAGCGGTTGCATTACGTTGAAAATCAATATTCCCTTTCACCGGGCTTTAATAGTATATGCACCGCTTGAGCAAACTCCGTATCATAAATTTTCCGCGCGTCAATACCATGTGGATTCTTTGTAATATCCGTATTCTGAACTTCAACAATCTTCATTTTCCGTCCCGCCTATAGAGACTCTGCCTACTACTTTTTGTCATCATCATAAAACCGTCTCTTTATTTTTTTATGCACTCAACATCTGCTTAAGGTCCTCTTCCGGGTTACCGGTCAGGTGCAAATCATACTTTTCTATCAAGACCGCTAAAATATCGTCATTCACCCACGCGGGAGGCACGGGACCCAGATATATACCTTTGACGCCAAGCGAAAGCAGACTCCAGAGTATAGCTACTGCTTTTTGCTCCATCCAGCTCAAGACTATTGTAAGTGGTAGTTCATTTATTCCTATGCCAAAGAGCTCGGCAAGGGCTGCAGCAACGTCAATGGCATCTATCGCATCGTTACACTGACCGATATCAATAAGTCTTGGAATGCCGTCTATTTCGCCCAAATCCAAATCGTTGTATCTGAATTTACCACATGCAAGCGTAAGCACAATAAATATAAGATTGTCCTGCAGTCGCGCCACCGTAGGTTCTTTGCCACATACTCCTTTTACTGTACACCCAGTCCCTTTTGCCGTCTGGGAGCACTGATAACAAAACATTTCCAGATTTTCCATTTTTACACCCCCTTTTCTCCATAATACCGCTTTAACAGACCTTCAAGGGCTCCTGCATGTCGTGCTTCATCCCGGGATGATTCGTCAAACACATCGTGTGCTTCATCAACGCCGGCTTCTTTAGCCATAACTGCTGCTACTCGCTTTTCCTTGTTTGCTGCAACTTCACCCGCGTGCATCTTCTTTACGTTCTCTTTTGTACTTTCCGAGATTTTGCCATTTAATTCCGCAAATCGTGCTCCGTGCCATGCTTCATCCCATGCAATAGATTTAAGCACTTCGGCAATTTCCGGATAACCCTCTCTTTGGGCCTGTCTCGCCATAGCAAGATAAAGCCCGACTTCCATTGTTTCTCCTCTGAAGTTAGCTTCGACTTCCGCTTCTATGGGTGTGTCTTTAGCAATACCCAATTTATTCTTGAACTCAACCATTTTTACACCTCATAACGAACAGATAACACGTTTAGCCTTATATACTTTGTTATAGCACAATAAAAATCGTGAATTTGGTTTATCTACTTATACGCTATAGGATAATTGTGGGATATTGTCAACCGGTATAGGACTATTGTAAGGATAGGAGAAGAAGTGAAGTAAAAAATGCACGCTTTGAAACTGAAGCTGGACGAAAAAGACAAGAAAATTATTGCGCTTGTTCTCAATAACCCGCAGATTTCGCAGAAGGAAATAGGTGACGAGGTAAAACTGTCCCAACCCTCAATTGCATCGCGGTTAAAGCGACTGAGAGAAAGGGGCTTTGTAGAAGAAATCACAGGTATGAATCTCACTAAAGTCGGGCTTTACATTGCTAAGGTAGATATTACTGCGAACAACTCGGCGAAGATAATCAACACGTTCAAGGACTGCCCGTTCTTTCTAAACGCGCTTATTACAAGCGGAAAAACCAATATGTGTTTGTTCTTTGTGAGCGAGAATGTGGCGACTCTGGAAGCTATTGTGAATTTCCATTTGCGTGTACATCCGGGAGTACAATCAATTGATTTTAATATCGTTATATCGTCCGCAAAAGATGTGGTTATGCCCGTAACGATGAATAGAGGGCAATTCCAGCGAAGCCCGTGCGGTGTGGATATTGAGCCAGGTCATTGTCCCTATTACAGAGAGAACAAGTGCCTG
>QENJ01000312.1 GCA_013374505.1 Candidatus Methanophagaceae archaeon | reverse complement strand
TACATAAATGTTCGAGAAACGTTGAATTCTAATAATTTAGAGGGGATTCTCACGATTTTGGAGAACCTGACAGATTCTCAGAACCCGATAGCACGATATATAGTTCCATTATTGTTAAGTAAAGATGAAACCACAATAAATGAAGGGGAGAATAGGGAAGTAACAGATATTGTTGAGTTAGCAGTATCGTCTGTTTTATCAAAAAGATTGAAATCAAAAATAATTGAATTCGTCAAAAAAAATTGCGCTTTAAAGGAAGAGGAAGAAATATTACAGGATATTATTAGAGTATATAATCTGCTTTTTGAAATTCTAAAGCACAACTCTACATTTTTCGATATTTTTACAACAAATTACGATCTTATTATCGAGAAATACTATGATCTTCTCACGGGGGAGTATTATTTCAACAAAAAATACGATTATGTTGAAAACTTGCGCCGTATATCTTATACTGATGGTTTTTTCTCTATTGCTTTTACAGCTTCAGGGAGTAGAGGCTTTTATGATGATTATGTTTGGAATCCAAAAGGATATGACGAGATTATTAAATATGCCAATAATAAAGATATACGAACAATTAAACTTTTCAAATTACACGGTTCGATTGACCAATATATTGAAGGAGATAAAATAGTAAAAAGGGATATTTTATATTCAACACCAACCACAAGCGGTGAAGAACGACTTGAGTCAATGATCTACCCAATGCGAGAGAAAGAAGTTTACAAAGACCCTTTCTTTGAGTTGTTCACTCGTTTAAAGACAAGTTTGCTTTCGGAAAAGATTTGCATTGTCATAGGCTACTCCTTTGGAGATGAACACATTAGAAACATATTCTTCGATGCCGTAAAAAGGAATCCAGAAATAAAGATTCTTTTAGGGGATAAAAACCCAAACGAAGTGATGAAAAAATTAGAGCCAATTAAAGACAATCTCATACCAATAGAGGGAGAATTTGGTAAAGAAACCTTCTTTGCAAGGTTGGAAGAAGAACTTGAAAAATGCAAAAGCAACAACTGAGAGTGCGGATAAGAGAAGAAAGGGTGAAAGAAGTAATCGGTTTGGGTGCCTTGAATTACGATGTTCTGTATGCAGTGGAGCGAATAGCAGTGGAAGGCGAGGAAGTCGGGATATTAGATGTGAATAAGGTGCCGGGTGGTTCCGCAGCAAATACTACCGTGGCATTAGCACGTTTAGGTGTAGATACGGGTTTCGTGGGTATAGTAGGGGAAGATAAAGAAGGCAAACTAATTCTGGACGAGTTCCGGAAAGAAGGCGTGGAAACGAGTATAACAAAAGAAAAAGGCCATACAGGTGCCGCAATAGGATTCGTGGACGCTAAAGGCGAAAGAACTCTTTATATCTATCCGGGTGTGAACGATATGCTTGGCATGGCTGATATAGATCTTGATTTCGTGAACAATACGGAGTTTCTCCATACGAGTTCGTTTGTAAACCGTGAACAACTGGCAATGCAGTGCGAATTAGCGAAGCAACTAAAATCGAAGCTCAGTTTCAGTCCAGGGATGCTCTGTTTCAAGTATGCGCTCGCGGATTTAACGCATGTGATAGAGCGAAGTGAACTGGTTTTTATCAGCGTTGACGAGTTAAAATCGCTGGTAAAAGACGCGGACTATGAAAAAGGTGCGGGGGTTCTCCTTGACATAGGTGCTAAGGTTGTTTGCGTGACGCTGGGCGGGAAAGGCAGTTATGTTACTAACGCTGCGGAAGAATCGCATTTTATAGCGGCATATCCTACTGATGTTGTGGACACTACCGGTGCCGGTGACTCATTCGCAGCAGGATTCTTGTTTGGGTTGCTACATGGAAAAGGGATATATGAATGTGGCAAAATAGGTAATTTAGTGGCTTCGTTCTGTATCCGAGAATACGGCTGTAGGAAGGGGTTGCCTTATACACTTGCTTTCCCTAAGAAAGTTTGATCAACAACCGTTCTTTAGAAAAGGACATAAAAAGCAACTGTTCCCATTTTTTACGTTTTGTTTTTGTTCTTAGCTTTAGCTTCATCCTTCTGCGCATACGGCGTCCAAACCCATTAGCTTTGGTCTCCATGTTCCACCAGATTTTCTTATGTCGATGTATTTTATGTCCTTCCAGTCGCCACAGTCGTTAGTGAAGTCAAATCGCTGCCAGCCCCATGAATAGCACGTTGTACTGCCGATCTGCGTCCATTTCTTACCGTCAGAAGATACTCCAACGTCGAAAGCCGGTGCTTGCAATGCAACTCTTCTGACCCAGACGCTGACCTTTTCGCACTCCGGTATGGTTTCATTTAGCTCTATTGCTATCTTAGCATTCCTGAGCATGAGTGCTCCTCTTCGGTCTGGTTCGCTTAAAACTCTCCAAGCCTGTCGAACGTTTCTCTTGCTGGAAATGCTATTTCCATAGCTCTGTATAACGCACGAAGGGCATACCAATTCGTTCTCCAGGCAGTTGTTCGTTTCATTGCTCTCGTCAACTATGTATGCGTTGTCAGCGCAAACCGTGACGTTGAGTGTATGATCGCATGTGCAATCGAAAGGACCGACTGTGTTTTTGTAAGTTGCACCCGGTGCCAATACAGGAACAGGATCTTCCTGGAGATCAACGCCATCAATAAAGATGGTTGTGTCGCTTGCACCAGCATTTCCATCTCCGGTGTTCTTCACCGTGTAGGTTACTGTGAAGTTGCCATCCTCAAGCCAGGTCTCGAACTTGTCAGTGATCTCGAGATCCGGCTTTGCAGGTGGCGGCAGTGCGGGTGCTCCGGGATCTACAATCATCCCGTTTGCAATTCCATCATCGTCTCCGGTTCCACCATCGGTTAATTGAATTGTTAATATATCATCGCCGTCATTGCTGCGCACAGGTATTTGATACCACCCTTCTGGCGTATGATATTTCCAGTATTGAGTGGTTGTTGGCATGTCCGAAGGAAGTGTAATAGTAACGTTTACAATTTGTCCTGTTGTTAATCCTGTTATATTGAACGAGAAGAAGCCATGCGGGAATTGACGATTTGGTTTTCCTTCTGAAGGTAAAGAGGATTCGTTAACCGCAGAAACATAACTAAAGTAACCTCTATTAGTGGAAAGGGTGGCTGAACCTGTGCCAGTTGCAGTTTCTATTGACATCTTCGTATTAGTCCATAAGCTTTCGGTCATAAAGGGATAAAAATCATAATCGTCTGCCGGATGCGGTATGTTAGTGTCGCCTACGCCATCGCCAGCTATGGCGTGTTTTCCGGTTCCGGTGCCGTCATCAATGCCGGTGTAGTCAGACCAGTAGTTGCCTTCAAGAAGAGCCGGGTGGTGCCAGTCATTGCTAGCGGGATTGGTGTCTTCTGCATTAGGGCTGTTGTTTACAATGTTATTGTGGAAAATGAGATTGTAGCTCGAATCCTTTAAGTAGATGCCATAGTTGTTGTTCGAGTTGACGGTGTTATTTGTGATTGTGTTGTTGTTGGATGCTGATTCGAAAATGATGCCTTCATCGTTGTTCGAAATGGTGTTGTTGATGATGATATTGTTAGATGAAGTTATAATCAAAAGGATACCTCTACCATTATTCGAAATAGTATTTCCAAGGATATTATTGTTGCTTGACAGATCGTTAGCAGACAAATCGAACGAGAAAATACCATCTCCATTGTGGGATATGTTATTGCTAATGATGGTGTTATTGGACGAAGAATCTAAACCGATGCCAACTACGTTGTTCAAGATGATGCTGTTAGTAAGTGTGGTGTTAGATGAAAAGTACAAGTGTATACCAGCATAGTTATTTGAGTTTGCGGTGTTGTTCTCAAGCGTGTTGTTGCTCGACTGCCACAGGCTGATGCCGTAGTTGTTCAAATTAGCGGTGTTACCAGAAATGTTGCAGTGATCGGCGCTGCCAAGATATATTCCAGCTTTCAAATCTCCAGTTGCACTTTCAACCGTGAACCCGCTTATGTTCACAGAATCTGCGGTCACCTCAAAGACATGGTCAGTTGGATTCGCCGCCTGAACAATCGTATCCGTTGGATTTCCAGAAATTGATCTAATGGTTAGCTGCTTATTCACATTCACGTTTTCGTTATATGTTCCTGGGTCAACGGTAATCGCATGACCGTCTTGCGTATTGGAATCATCTATCGCTGCTTGGATTGTAGAGAAGTTCTCGCCCGTGTCGATGTTGTGAACTCTTGGTTCTCCCTTTACCTTGATCAGCCAAGCATCACAGCCGCTGGCACCGTAAGAGCATGTAGAGCCGGCAAGGATGTACCCGCCGTCCGATGTCTGCTGGACTGAGTAGCCCTCCTCAGGACCTGTTCCACCAAAAGTTTTGCTCCACACCTCGTTTCCTTCTTCATTTGTTTTTATGAGATAGACATCACGCGAGCCAGCCCCGAAAGATCCTGTATCACCAGCTATGATGTATCCCCCATCCGAAGTCTGCTTGACTGAGAAACCATAATCCAAAGAGGGTCCACCAAATGTTCTGTCCCATTCCTCGTTTCCTTCTTTAT
>QENJ01000013.1 GCA_013374505.1 Candidatus Methanophagaceae archaeon | reverse complement strand
GCACAACGTAAAAACCGGCATGCCGATAGAATCTTTTTGGAAAAAGCATTGGAACTCGCGCCTGTTTGTTATTCTATACTGAATGCCGGCAGTGAATCGTTTTTAAAAGCGTTCGTGCCGCATGCCGCGATTGTACGTTTTCCGGTGGCGTTTCCGTTGAAAAAGCGGTTTTGGTTTCATAAAAAGGAAAAGAAGTTCATAAGCGTGGATATATACCGGTTGGAGCGGAAGAGTAGTGTCGGTTTGGAGATATGAGTTATAGTATTAGAGATAGATAAAAATAAATAAAAAAGGGGGATTAAAAAAAAAGCATCCCCTGAATTTTTTTGTTTTTTTTGTTTTGTTTGTCTTTACTTCTTTCGTCTCTGTACCAGATATGCTACTGCTAACAGTCCCGCGATTGCGAATACTACCTCGAAGCCCGGTACTCCCGGTTCCTTTTCTGGTTCTTCTGGTTCTTTTTCTAGTGGTGGTATTGTTGCTACTGGTTTCGTAGTCGGTGGTGTTATACCTTTCGTTGGGTCATAAGGTGTCGGTTTTGGTGTTGTTATCACTTCTGATATTATTGCTTCTCCGATACATGCGATACATGTTGGATTCGGATCGCATGGATCATACGGATCTGTTCCCGCTATTAGCTCATCTATGTCACTGTAGCCATCGCCGTCTGAGTCACTGACACCGCCGCCACCGCCGCCACCGCCACGTCTTCTTGGTGCTGGTGTTGGTGTTGGTGTTGGTGTTGGTGCTACTTTCACCGTTGTTAATGTTGAAACCATGTCTGTCACATTTGTTACTGTCTGTGATTTGACTGTAACATTCACTGTATATGTTCCTGTTGACGCATCCGACACATTGAGTGATACTTCCTGCGTTTTCCCTGCCTCAATTGTTATGTTTTCTATGTCCAGTTCAGCAACGGCTGCGTTACTTTCAAGACTTAGTGTGTAATTGTCTGCCTTAGTCCCTTCATTTTCCACTGTGAGTGTGTAAGTTGCTGTTACATTTGGTGCAACGGTTTTTTCAGTAGTATCCGCGCTTATGCTTACCTCATATTCTGTCGTGGATACTGATACCGTTGTCTCGTTATAATCCTTGTCTCCTGCTTTATCCAGAGCAGCCAGACCCACCACATAGTCTTCAGGTGGCACTTGTGTCTTCTCCAACGAGATACCGTAATCAGGTGCTGCACCTGTCAGTGTTACTGCATCCAAAGGTTCTAAATTCCCAAGTAGCACAAATGGGTCAATGATAGAATCTCTGTCACTAGCATCCATTGCAAATGGTGCAAAAGTCGTAGTTCCTGGCTCCACAGAATAACTCTCTTTAGTCAGCGGCTCAATAATTTCAGACAGTTTTAGATCGCCCGTGTTGAATAAGGCAACAGCGAATGCAGTTCCTGAAGTCGCATTAATTGTTAGGTTACCGGAAACGCCGTAATATGTTGTTGTGTCCCATCGAGCTGTTTTGCCTACAAATACTGGCTTGCCCGAAGAAGTTGTCTCGTTCTTCACCTTAAACTCTGTTGCATCCCATTCCGCGGAGTAATCGTCCCCAGCAACTATTAGTATGTCATCAGCATACAAGGCATACTGCTTTGGCTGATAAGTCTCAGTATCAATAGCGTATAATGTTACCAGTTCCAATGCTGCGCTGCTTGTTATTGTTGCACTAACTGTTGTTGGATTATCTTTATTTACGCCTGTGTTTGGATCTGCTTCTAGATTGGTTATGGTCAGATTCTGCGGAACTACCTCCTGTACTGTCACTGCGGCTGTTCCATTCACTGTCCCATTCGCTGCCATTACCGTTGTTGTTCCGTTTACTTTTGCCGTGAATACACCTGCATCAATCGTACCAACTGTTTCGTTGCTGCTCGTCCAATTGATAACTACACCGGACATCACATTGCCATCTTGATCCTTTGCTGTTGCTGTAAACTCTTGTGTTGCGTCAACGTTCACTGTTGCCGTTGACGGTGTAACTTCTATTGTGGTTAGAACCGGTTGTACTCCACCCTCCAAGGTCACATTAACCCATTGTGGATCTGTTTCTGCTCTTGGCACTTCGGTAGTATTCGTCTTCCCCGCACCATCATCTGCATGAATTCGTATTATATCTCCCGCGTTATGTGTGGAATCCGGCTTCAGATTCCCGAGATTCATCGAATACCACCCACCATTTTCTGTAATTTCCGTATTGAGTGTACTGTTCGTCTCAAGATCCGTGACTGTCATCGTGACACCATCTACCGGAGTCGTACCATCAGTATCGACAACCTGCCCAACTATTGTAAACGGTACTCCTATTTGAGCTTGTACTGGTGCCAGCACCCCAAAGAGTACTGTAATCACTATTAGTCCAACTAGTATTCCATTCGTTTTCTTTTTCATTTTTTTCACCCCCTAGTTGTTTTTAGTCTACATCACTTCCCTTTATCTCAAATAGACGCGCAAAAAAATCTGTTCCTATTTTCATTGTTTTCAGCCTCATATTGTCGCTCTAATTACTCCATGCTTCTCCGGTAAACACAACGCTGGTTGGATTGTCCACTTTAACAAAGTATCCCTCTCCGCCTGTTACCGCGAAATTATTAACTGGCACCCCTGGTACATAGCTGATATATTTCTGAGTTGCACTATCCCATTTGACTATCCCTGTGCATTTATCCCCGATCTCTGTCGCTAACGTAGATGCGTTTACCACTGAAGGGTCATTAACTGGCAGACTTAGAATGTTATAGTCCGTAGCCAGTGATACTGTACAAGGCGACTCAAAACCTGCACCTGTAAACACAACGCTGGTTGGATTGTCCACATTAACAAAGTATCCCTCTCCGTCTGTTACCGCGAAATTATTAACTGGCACCCCTGGTACATAGCTGATATATTTCTGAGTTTCACTATCCCATTTGACTATCCCTGTACAGTTATCCCCGATCTTTGTCGCTAACGTAGATGCGTTTGCTACCGAAAAATCATCTCGCGGAAGTGCTATTATACTATATAGCTCCGGTAACTGAATGGTATAGCTACCCCCGGTTACATTTACCGTAACCGTCCTCGTTTCACTTTCACCCATGTTTCCCTCTGTATCATTCGCGTATGTTTTGAACGTGTAGTCTCCATTTGTCAAATCTGTCATGGGCAAAGACCATGTACCTGATGAAATATGCTCCATTGTACTATTCTCACCGTTCCAATTCCGCAGCACATCTGAGACATTGCTTGAAGTCGTCACGCTTGCCGTTACGTTTATGTGGTCTAAATCTACTGTAGCGCCATCAGCCGGAGTTGGTGATTCAAATGTTATCGTTGGTGTTGTGTCCGCTTGAACCGTTAATATCAGCCCAAAAAGTACTGTTAGCACTACGAGACTTAACGTTATTCTCTCTTTTTCTCTTTTCATTTTTTCTCTTTTCATTTTTTACCTCCTGTATCCTTTGTAGGATAAACGTATATAAATATTTTATTATTCCTGCCTGTGCTCTCAGTTAAATGTCACATCTGTTGGATGATTTACATTTGCGAGATAACCTTCTCCTCCTGACACATCAAAATTCTTGAGCGGCACTCCCGGTAGATAAGTTACATACTCCTGGATTGCGCTATCCCATTTGATTATTCCAGTACAGTTGTCTCCTATCTTATCCGCGAATGACGCTGCGTCTGTCACGGCAGAATCGTTGACTGGTAGCGAAATCATGTTATATCCTGTGATGAATTCAAGAGTGAAGTTGGTCTTATTCACTGGAGGCTGCACCTTTCCCAGCGTTACTACTGCTGTAGAGGATACATTACCACGATAAACTTCAATAGTCACTGGTCCCTCTTTTATTCCTGATTTTAGTTCCGCGTACGCATATCCCCCATCGTTGGTCCAATTCCCCACTTGTTTCCCGTAGTGGGGTTGGTCAGTATCCGTAGTAATTAGATTCACATCACCCTCCCTAGGTTCTGATGTTATCCTAAATATAAGAATGTAGTTATTACTGGGTTCATTATCTTTCATTGCGCGAGCCGTTATAGTAGATATTGATGTTCCATCAGCCGGGATGCTTGACGGGTCCACATCTATAGTTATACTTGTGGGTTCTGGACCAGACGGATGACCGTTACCCTGTACACACATCACAGCCCCCGAAAGCGCAGACACCGCCAAAAGAACAACAGCCACTACAAGACAATTCGACATTTTACCTTTCATGTTCGCCCTTGCTTCTTCATCTCTCTTTTTCATTCTTCCCTTTTCCCTCCTTTATAGCACATCCTGCTATTACATTCATAGTACACCGTATATAAAAACATATGTTATTAACACGTACCTTTCCTGTCCAGAATCAACTGGTCTAAACACCTGTAAATTCGTAATCCACCACCCGTATAAGCTTTTCTATTACAATTCCTGAAATTGCAAAAACTAAATAGAAAATCACTCACCTTGTTTTTTCCCTCTCGCCTCTTGAAAGGGAACGGCGGCACTTATACAAAAAAGCGATTCGTGGTCATCGCCCCGGAACGGGCGATACACTAAGTGAACTCCCAGTAAATAGTGTACCCAT
>QENJ01000311.1 GCA_013374505.1 Candidatus Methanophagaceae archaeon | reverse complement strand
AGAAGATGGACTGCACGTTTTAACCACTGCAATGAACGAGAGCAACTTTGTCTTCGGGGGGCATGATTCGCTCGTGAGGGTGCTGAAAAAAGCGGAAGAGATGTTTCAGCCTGAGTTGATAGGCGTGGTAGGTACCTGTTCGAGCATGATTATAGGCGAAGACATGCGGCTGGCGATTGAGGATAGTGGAATTGGTTGTAAAGCGATAGCGGTGGACGTGCATGCAGGATACAGGGACAACACCGTGGGCGTTATCCTGACTCTTGAGTCCGCGTATAAAGCGGGTATTCTAAGCAGCGATGAATTTGAGCGTCAGAAGAGGATGCTTGAAGCGGCAACGAGAATAGAGAAAGAAGTCGGTGCGGCCAGTAAAAGCTATATCCCCCCGTCTAAAGGCGACTCGAAAATAGACGTTGCGAACAGGCTGCTTGAACTAATCGCAGCAGGTAAAAAGGGCGTTTGCGTTTTAAATGCAAAGAAAGAGACGGCGTTTATGTTCGTGGATATTATGAGGGCCGTGAATAGTGTCGCAGCGCCTGCGCAAATTGTCAATATCGCCAATCTCGATATAAATGTGGGCTTGAAAAAGATTCGGGGATACGCGGCGAAAATTATGGACGAATTAGTGGCGGATGGTATAGAGATAAACAATATAATCGGCGGGTTGGATGAATATCCGGTTGCCGGCGAAAAAGCGGCTGAGGTGATCAAGGAACAATATCCGGATTGCGATTTTGCTGTTTTGCTGGGTGTCACGCATGCGGTACCGCTGGCGAAGTACGGTATAAAAACAGAGATATTCTCGGTTACTAACGGTCCACGGACGGTGGAACCTTTGAAATGGCTGGGGCATGAGCATGTAGTGCTTGAGATTGACCTGCATCCGAAGACGATGGGTGCTACGGGCATTATACCGTCGGAATTTGGTGATACGGTGTTGAAGCTGGAAGCATTGAAAAAGAATCATGGGTTACACAGAGAACCAGGCAAGTAGTGAAAAGAACCCAAAAATACAGATAAAAAACGGTACTGTTTACGATCCGGCAAACGGAATAGAATGTGAGAAGATGGATATTTTCGTTGCCGAAGGCAAGATCGTGGACGAAACAAAACCCGATAAGGTGATAGATGCCACGGGTAAAACTGTAATGCCGGGTGGGATAGACGTGAACAGCCATGTTGCCGCCTATGGCCTGAACTTAACACGGTTCACATCCGGATTTCCAACCCTAAGCGAAATCGGGCATACCTATGCACGGATGGGCTATACACACCTAAACGAACCTTTAATGACTTTGAATACCGCGAGTTATGTGCATCACGAGCTCAGTGGCATCCCTATTGTGGACACATCCGCATCGCTCTGTCTTAGCTTATACGATATAGCTAATGAGATACGAGAACGGGACAAAGAAAGTGTGCAGAACCTGCTTCTTTTCCTTTTAGACGCTACGAGATCTATAAGTGTGCTGCTATACGATGCACGGGTGAAATACGCAAAGAGTGGTTTTTTTTATCGCGATATATCAATAAAAAAATGTTTGGACTTCTTTAGTGATTTAACCAAAACAGAAGCGGGAGATATGCCGAAGATACGGGTGAGGACTTACCCCGAGCTGTTAGATGAGGCTACGGGGGCTTTAAATACGTTCTGGTTAGCGCATATCGCTTCGGGCATTGATAATTGTGACCGATACGAAGCGGCGAATGCAATATTAAAAAATGGCGGTGCTGTTGACCTTGGTGTCTTCTGCCCTTCACAGAATGGAGCTACAAACATGAGTATTGGCTATGGGGTACCGGACGCGGCAGAGAGAATCGCCAGTATAGACATAGGGTTAGAGCAGCCGTTGATTTTTTCAAAGCTGAACGTGCAGAAGATGCAACCTAAAAGGGTATTTCACTCACTGAAATTCGCGCTGGACGCATTAGGATATCTACCGTCACGTAGTAGTATCGCATTTTCATCCGATAGCCCTAACGGGTGCCTCTTCACTTCTTATCCCCGGATATTCGCAGCGTTGCTTAGCTGTGATAACCGGAAGGATTTAACAAAAGATGTTTTACCTCGTACTGAGTATTCGTTAAGCGAGTTTACGAAAATAACGAGAACGAATCCGGCAAGGCTGCTTGGTTTGCGGACTAAAGGGCATTTAGGAGCTGGTGCGGATGCGGATATTGCGATATATGATATAAACGAATATACAGAAGGAAAGGAATTAGAACGGCGGCTGAGCAGTTGTTCGTGCCTTGTGAAAGGTGGCGAAGTAGTAATAAGAGAAGGGAAGTCAAATAAAGATAAAACAAGAAACAAGAGATTTTATTTTGTGTGTGGCGAGAACGAACTAGAAACCGCGAAACAGAAACAGCACGAACTGATAGACAGGATATGCAATAGAAGATCGTTTCGGGCTGAGCATCTAAAGGTGGATGACTGTTTTATCCAGTCATACTAACCGAATCGCAGGTATCCTGTCGTCATAAATCACACCATTTGCATCTGTAAACTGCGCACAGGTTATTTCCCCGTACTCGTTTGTAAACGTTTGTCTGTGGATTATCTGCGGATAAGAGCCGGTTTTTATGGCATAGTTGTATGTACGGTCTTTCAATAGCGTGACATACGAAGCACCGGTTTCGTTATGCAGTGTTATGTTATGCCAATCGCTCTGGTATCCGTTCCAGGTACCACTAGCTATCAATTCGCTACCTTCATGTAGCTCGATAGATTCGGAGTGGCCACCTGTGCCCGCACAGGGATAGGTGTATAATTTAGAGACTTTGAGATCCTGCGCAGGTGTTAGTTCTCCTGTATGTGTTCCCGAACAGCTTGGATATGTTCCTGGGCCGGTATCAAAAAAATTTGTGGTATTGCCTTCTGCCCTTACTTTTATTAGCCAGAAATCGTGGGAACCCGCACCGAACGATCCCGTGTCACCAGCGAGAATATAGCCGCTATCCGAGGTCTGCTGCACAGAGTACGCCCCATCTGGACCTGTGCCACCAAAGGTCTTGTTCCATTGTTCGTCACCATCTGAATTAGTCTTCACAAGCCAGGCATCCCATGATCCAGCACCGTACGACCCTGTACATCCAGCGAGGATGTAGCCACCGTCTTTGGTCTGCTGCACAGAGTATCCCTCATCAACGTTTGTGTTTCCAAAGGTCACGCTCCATTCCTCATCACCGTTTGAATCGGTCTTCACCAGCCAGGCATCCCATGATCCAGCACCGTATGAAGTCGTGGTTCCTGCGAGTATATAACCACCATCTAAAGTTGAGTTGAGCGCTCTTGCCCAATCATCGTGAACACCGCCAAAGGTCTTGTTCCACTCTTCGTTTCCGTGTGAATCAGTTTTCAACAGCCAAGCATCTCCAGAACCGGCGCCGTATGATGTTGTACGCCCAGCGAGGATGTAGCCCTCGTCTGAAGTTTGTTGAACCACGTAAGCCTCTTCAGTATCCGTACCACCAAAGGTCTTGTCCCACATCTTGTATCCATTTGAATCGGTCTTCACCAGCCAAACATCTGCCCATCCAGCGCCGTACGAGTGCGTACCTCCGGCAACGATGAAGCCGTTATCTGTAGTCTGCTGTACGGAGTAGGCCCAATCACCGCTAGAACCACCAAAGGTCTTGTCCCATTGCTCCTTTCCATTAGAGTTAATCTTAATCAGCCAAACATCTCTCCAATCAGCACCGAAAGAAAAAGTCGTTCCTGCGATGATATAGCCATCTGAGGTCTGCTGAACAGAAGAGGCAGAATCGTGTTTCGATCCACCAAACTCTTGGTCCCATTGCTTGTCTCCGTTTGATTTTGTCTTAACCACCCAAACATTAGACTTGAATTTAGAATATTTAGTAATTCCTGCGATGATATAACCTTCGTCAGAAGTCTGCTGGACAGACCATGCAGCATCTTCACCACTACCGCTAAAAGTCTTACTCCATGCCTCTTCAGGTAGTGTTGCAGTCGCGGTTGCAGTTGCGCAACCCGCACTCAGGAATACTAGCGCCATAGCTATACATGCAAATAACGTTACCACCCTTTTTTTATCGTTTTTATCGCTATTCATCAGTTGCATTGTTCACTCGTCCTAACCAAGTTACAGTGTTCTGGTCATAAAAAACCATTGCATTTTCAGCCTACCGTTCTTTTAAAATCACAAGGAATTTCATTCTACCATTTATAAAACACAAAGGTGGATTAATATTCTTTCGCGCTATCTTTTTGATATGAGGGTTGAGTTCTAAAAAGCGTTAATTTCTTCATTTGCGACTTGTAGGTGTCCAAAATAAGTTGGAATTAATTTACCGTTAAAACCCCTAATGGACTTATCAGATTCATCTTTTCCCGGATGGGACTAAAAGTTTAATTTTGGTCGTTTTTTTCGTATTCGTATCTCCTTATCTTTTTTAAATAATCCTTTTTAGGCGGGGCTGAATTTTATATAATTTTGCGGATAAAAGAAGTTGTCGAAGGCAATTTGGGGATTTCTTTGATTTCCCTTTTATCCGCTGTTATCTGCAGTGGTATCCACCTCCAGCTTACCCTTGTGATTCTTGACAAACTGAATGGTT
>QENJ01000310.1 GCA_013374505.1 Candidatus Methanophagaceae archaeon | reverse complement strand
TCTGTTCGGAGAAATCATACGCTTCACTTTCTTCCATTAGAACTGCCGATTCTAAAGTAGAGGTCGCTGCGAAATCCCAACAGGTACCACAAGGATGCTGCTGCTTGACCGGGGTCACCTTGCCGTAATCGCGCCAGTCGAAGCTGCTGGGCAACGGACCCTGAGCCTGCAACGGTTTAACCTGAAGCGAATCCAGGTGTCTCAGTCCATAGGTAAAGGAATCTCACCGTAAAATTCATCAGGCGGATTCTCACAAAACTCCACAAAATCAGGATTCTGTGGAGCCAACTGGAGTACTTCCGTTCCGCCTACTCCTTGCGGGTCACCATCCGTAGCTACACAAATGCTAATTCCAACAGACGTTGGCAGTACACTTGCAACTAAGACAAACGCCATTAAAGCCACAATTAATAATACTATCGGTTTTCCCATTTTTGATTTTACACTCCTGTGATACTGTTGCAGTAACCACCTAGATAAAAACATATGCCGAAAACACATGTTTTCAGCAGATCTTTAAACCATATTTATGCGGCATCTGTTTCTGGTCGAAGGTTGTGGCAAAAAAGCGTTTGGGGATAAGAAGGGAAAGAAGGGGAGATACGTAAAAGTTTGTTGTGCTTTATGCTGATACCGCAAAGAATCCCGGGACAAACACCAACTAAATTCTCAACCGAACTGTGACACCGAAGCGAGAATAAACCCAATCCCGGCGACTAAAACAATTGTGGCACCAGACGGTAAATTGAACGCATAAGACAGAAATAACCCGCTGATAGTTACGAACGCAGAAATAAATACAGAAAGAAGCATCATGCTACTCAACCGGTGCGAGAACAGTCTGCTCATCGCTGCGGGTATGGTCAAGAGCGCAATGATCAGGATAACGCCTACTACCTGTATCAATACGACCACGGTCAATGCAATAAGACATAAAAGAATGAGGTATAATCGCTCTGCCGGAAGACCAATTACCGTTGCATATTCTTCGTCAAAAGAAATCGCCTGAAATTCGCGGTGTAATGCAAGCACCACTACGAGTATAACTGCGTTTAAACACAGCATCAGGATGATGTCCGAAGTAGGCACGGTTAAAATACTGCCGAATAGATAACCAAACAGGTCCGGTGCATAACCCGGTGTCAATCCTATGAGAATAATACCAATCGCCATACCCATCGCCCATAAAATGCCTATTGCTGTATCTTCCGGTATTTTTGTACGCTTCCCAACAACGCCCATGCACAGTGCCGATGCGATGCTAAACGGGATAACGCCCAGAATAGGGTCCACACCCAGGAAATAGCCCAGGCCAATACCACCAAAGGCGGCATGTGCTATTCCACCACTTATGAATACAATTCGCTTCACGACCACATAGACGCCGATAATTCCGCATGCGATGCTGGCTAACAACGCCGCTATAAGCGCGTTTCTCATGAAGTCATACTGCAATAGCTCTATCATTTACTTATAGTTGTATCCATTTGCATATGTTTATGCCAACGTTTTTATCTTTCTCTCTGAGATGTTCTATGTCGCTTTCAGCCGCTCTACTATCTCACAAGCCTTGCATATTCCAGATGCCGAAGCTTCTCCACACAGTTCGCACCGTAAAAGCGGCTTATCAGATTGCACAGTCGGCAATAGCCGCAAAAACCGCTCGTTACCGCGCATTAGCGCATATTTTGTCCCCGGATGTCTCATTTCAAACTCATTCAGCATCCGCTTCACCGTGAAACGGAATGACAGTTCGGCATAAGGACAATAAACCGTGCTTAGCGGTATTCCGGCGGTCAGGGCATACAACGCGACTTCCTTTTCCAATACTGTTCTTAACGGTTTAATCCGTGGAATAAACTCTTTCCTGCGACCGCCTACTCTTTTCAATCTACTTATATCACCTCTTACATAGTTAATCATGATAGACTGAACCTCATCGTCCAGGTTATGAGCAGTAGCAACTTTCGTAGCACCCAATTCTCGCGCTTTTTTGTCTATCAGTTTCCGTCTCAAGACGCCACAGAACGTACAAGGCGCCTGCTCAAAGCCTTTCGATGCTATTTCGTCCAGTGTAAATCCAAATTCATCGACGAAAGAGCAAATACACAGCTCTATTTCTAATTCTTTCGCAATCTTCTTGGCGTTATTCAGTGTTAACGCACGAAAGCCACTTATGCCTTCATCCACTGCGAGTGCAAACACTTGCAGGTCATTGCGGTTGTGAAAAATCTTTTTTAGCATATACAAAAGTGCAGAACTGTCTTTTCCACCGCTTAGTGCTACGGCTATCTTATCGCCTCGCTCTATCATGGACTGTTTCCTCATCTCTCTCTTCGTTTTCCCTTCTACGGCATCAACGAAATGAGGTTCGCATAAATGCAGTCCCGCGTATTTCTGATGTATTATTGCGGTATTCTTGCATCCTCCTTTATTGCATCTCACGGTCATTGTCTTTCTCTATGACTCTTTTCTTCACCACAAGCCCGACTGGTTGAATTTCCCGCCAAACACTTTTATTCGCACTGTACGCGGGATAGCAACCACTCTATGGAATAATATTGTGTGACCAAAGAAACATATATCCTTTAGTCTCGGTTTTTGCGCGACAAAAAGTTTTGGGTGCTAATATTCTTGTGCACTTATCTTTTATTTACTGTTAGGCATAAAGGCATGAGATGGGACGATAATGAATACGTGAGGTATTTCAGCGAACTCGTGGAGTTAGAACGCGAAGAACAGATGCGATTGCATGAAGAGGAGATGCGACGATTGAGCGGCCGCGAGAGGGAAGAGAAGGGGCGTGCATTTCTGAAGCTGAAAGGCAAATCGCAGGGTTTGGGTTTGGGTGGCAAATACTTAGTAAAGTTCAAAAAAGTGACAGGGGCACTGCCAGATAGCGAAATAGAAGTTGGAGACCTAGTTTTAGTGAGTAAACCCGGTACTGCACCCTGGGATGATGATAATCCGATGGGAACGGTAGCAGAAAAGAGTTTGTACACAATCACGGTTGCGTTTGATGACACGCCGCCAGGTTTTGTATTCCGTAAAGACCTTCGAATAGACCTTTTTGTGAATGACATCACGTTTCAACGGATGCTTGAAGCATTAAAGAAGTTTAAAAGACTGCCGAGCTGGCGAAAGGATAAACTACTCGGTAAAACAGCACCGGAGTTCGATAAGATAGATGAGCTAGAATTTTTTAATCCTACATTGAACAAGAGGCAGCAGGATGCAGTGCTGAGAAGTATGGCAGCGCGTGATTTCTTTCTCATTCATGGACCGCCGGGGACGGGAAAGACGATCACCTGCATAGAGCTGATAGCACAATTAGTACATCGCGGTCACCAGGGTTTAGCTGCTGCGGACTCTAACGTGGCAGTGGATAATCTGGTCGAGCGGTTAGATAAGATCGGTCTGAAAGTAGTGCGGATAGGACATCCTGCACGTGTGATTCCGTCTTTAAGGTGCAGGAGCCTGGATTATCTGGTTCAGGACGAAGCCGAATATATAGCGGCACAGAATCTAAGAGAAAGAGCGTATAGGCTAAAAGAAGGTATGGACGGGTCTACACGACCTGAAATGCGCTGGAGACGTGGGTTGAGTGACGAAGCGATAGCGGAACTTGCAACTGCAGGAAAAACCACACGCGGGATACCGCAGAAGAAGATAGAGGGCATGAAACGCTGGATTGGTTTGAAGCAAAAGATAGATAAGTTATTCGGAGAGGCACGGCAACTGGAGGAGCGAGCGGTAAGGCGGATTATAGACAATGCGGAAGTGATTTGTGCAACGAACAGCACTGTGGGTTCTGAGATATTGAAAACCAAGAAGTTCGACTTCGCGGTTATAGACGAAGCCACGCAGTCAACAGAACCATCTTCGTTGATTTCCGTGCTCAAGACGAAGAGGTTCATTATGGCGGGCGATCACAAGCAGTTGCCACCTACGGTTTTGAACAAAGAGGCGGCGAGATGTGGCTTGAGCACGAGCTTGTTTGAACGACTTCTGGAAATTCATGGCAATAAAATACGGGTGATGCTTGAAGTTCAGTACAGAATGAGCGAGGAGATAGCGGAATTTCCGAGTGACGAGTTTTATGACGGTAAGCTAAAGGCAGGAGAAAGCGTAAAGCGACAAACCCTGGATGATTTACTGCAACCAATGCCAAAACACGATAAACAAGAGGGTGTTTTAGAGTTTGTGCTACAGAAAAACCCATTTGTGTTTATTGATACCGCGGATGGCGGAGTCGAATTCGATGATAAGACCCGGAAAGGTGCTACGTCTAAGGAGAACGAAGGCGAAGCGCAGTTGGTTACTGATATTGCAGAACTGTTATTGAGCAGGGGTATAAAGCCCGAAGATATAGCGGTTATATCGCCGTATGATGCGCAGGTAGGACTTATTAGAAAGATGCTTCGGGTGGATGACCTGGAGATAAAGACGGTGGATGGTTTTCAGGGCAGAGAGAAAGAGGTGGTTATTGTGTCTTTTGTTCGGAGTAATAACTATGGCGAAATCGGGTTCCTAAAGGATTTGAGACGGCTTAATGTGTCCATAACGAGAGCAAAAAGGAAGTTGGTTTTGATTGGTGATTCTAAAACGCTTGCGACTGAAGGCTGTTATAAAAGGCTTATTGCATTGGCAAAGGTGAGAGGTGGGTATGAACGTGTG
>QENJ01000012.1 GCA_013374505.1 Candidatus Methanophagaceae archaeon | reverse complement strand
TCACCGGTGTTTTATGCTTTTTCTAAAAATGGATCGAGTTCGAAGAAACACGCTCGTTTAAGCCAGTCACGTGTTGTGGAAATTATACGTAAACATGGCCAGGTTATCGGACTTAAAAAAGCAATAAATCCTTTAACGTTTCGTCATACTTTTGCAACCCATATGTTTGAAGCCGGCGTTAGCATTCAAGACATCAAAGAGATGCTCGGTCACGATGACGAAACTGAAACAACAATTTACGTTCATATCAGCATAGATGGAGCCAAACGCTTTCTCAATAACCACATCGCTAATTAAAAAAAAGTATCAATAAGGAGGACCAATATATGATAGCAGCGATTTCTCTAACTGATTTTGATCATTTTCGTGAAGATTATCGTAATTTGCGACTTGGCATTTTTAATCACCAGCCATCAGGAGTTAAGGGCAATAAGTATGATCTCAACCTGTTTTCTAACTATTTTCATGAACATAATATTCAAGCAATTACAGGAGTGGAAATTTTAAATTCTCTTGCATGGCTGCGTGAAGACAGGGGCAACCATGCCGGCGCCATAAACCGTAAAGAAGCCTCTATCCGAAGCTATTTTCGATACCTGCGCTTTGTTCAGATAGAAGGGGCTGATTCTTTCCCTATTGAAAGTATGCCCCGGGCAAGGGAGCCATACACAGGCCCTGTCAAAGCTCTGGAACCGGATGAAGTCAGCCGGCTTCTTGGCAGCATCGATAAAAACAGTATCCTCGGGTTCAGAGACTTTTTTCTTTACAGTATGCTTTACCGTCTCGGACTTCGTATCGGAGAAGCAATCAGCATCAATATCAAAGACATCGATTTTGAGAAACAAATACTCAATATCCAAGGGAAGGGAAGACGTGAAAGAAAGCTGCCGCTTTTGCCCGATCTTATGGACATCCTTGAGAAATGGCTTATCTACCGCACCAAACTTTATGATGCAAATCAACTTGATGCGCTGTTTATATCCAAGAAAGGAAACAGGCTTTCAGTCAGAACCGCGCAGGACAATTTTCAAAAAATAGTAACCAAAGCCGGTCCGTTTAGTATCGAAAAAGTAACCCCTCATAGCATGCGTCATGCGTTTGCAACCCATGCAATTGAAGGGGAGCAGGATATATTTGTGTTAAAAGCAATATTGGGACACGCTTCAATCAAAAGCACTGAAATTTATCTTCACCCTTCAATGCGAGTGTTGAGAAAAGCGGTGAATAATCATATCGCTTCTGAAATACTGGCTGACCTTATCACGGCTAAAAATGTAGTGTTAAGGGTTCATCAGAGGACTTAGAGCCTATTTCAGCAGGCCATGCACACATGGTTCGTGCCTTTTCAACTGGCCTTTTGGGTCGAGCTTAATCGCCTACTGAAATAGGCTCTTAGGCATAAGCTATATAACAATTAAAATGAAAGATATAAAAAGCTGGAAGAAACATCATCAAATAACAAAAGAATCCATGAATCTTTAGGCGATATGTCAAAACAGGTTTTTGGTTTCAATTTAATACGGTGATGAGATTTATACAGACTTGTGCGAAGGTCGCATGAAAATTTATCGATTGAAAGTTTGACAAGCGCAAAAGATATCAAGATTATTATCTGTTTACATGCGACCTGAGCACAAGCACGGCGCCGCCCTCATATTCTGAAATTAGAATTGCTTGTGTGCGGCGCCGAGGTGGTACAACCTACTTAATTGAAGGATAACAAAAGACATAAAATTATGGGCATCCTTCACGACAAGTCAAAAGTAGTTTACACTTTGTTGATCTTGTATTTTGGCAGTAAAACTCGAAATTTGAAATTGGGAACAGGGGTATGCACTTGACTCTTTTTCACAACCGCTATCCCTGTGAATATACAGTCTTTTTTATATTTGACAGCTTTATCGCAAAAACTGACCTAAAATTTTGTTAATTCAATATGTTATGGCTAATTAACAGGAGTCAAGTGCATACCCCAAATTGGGAAAAACACAAAGATGTAGATGCGTTACCTAATTTCAAATTTCCAGTTTCGACAGCGGCATTCAATTCGATAATATACGATTTTTCGAAAAAAGTGCAAACTGGTGAATGAAGGATGCCAAATTATGGAGAGCATCTTCTGATTAAATATCAGAGATCATGGTAAATGCCTATTTTTTCTCAAAAAGGGTGTGCAGAATTTTAGGCAAATACCTATAAAATCAACAACTTATAGCTCAACGACGCATAATCAATTTTGAGAAATACGTTTCTTGTAATTTCAATAAGTTACGTCAATAAAAGGTCATTTGTTATGATCTCTGAAATATATTTCGAGCTAAAACTAAAAACTTTTCATAAAAAGCGGCTGCCAACGTAAGGCGGGACAACTGCTTTGGTGGATTCGTCGCTTATGCTCCTTAATCCACCCTACGATTCAGGCTGCCAACATAAGTTTGTAGGGTGGATTAAGCGAAGCGAATCCACCAAAAACTGTAAATGCAATCAGAAGAGTGTTCCGCTTTAAGTTGGTAGCCTAAAAAGCTGTTGACACACTTTTTGAGGGTGCAATCTGCAGACAAAGCTTTTAAATGGCTCGTTTCTTGCAAAATTTAATATTCTCAACAGGTTATACTGTTTTACTAAAATATTTTGTTCAACATCCGGATAGGCATGGATAAAACTATCAAGCAAAACATGGTGTAGATAAAACATAAAAAAGCTTGATAGGATAATTAGAATAGGTTAAAAAAAATAAGAAAAAATCAAATGTTACCTAACCTGAATTTTAACTGCGCGGTTCGTCGCTAATCAGGCGCGCGGCTTTTTGCGTCGGCTGAATTAGCCTGGTTAGCATATGTCAACTTGTTGAAAAAGGTGCCAAATATAATTCAATCAACATTGGCTAAATCCGTAATTAGACAGGGTGCTGTCACAATAGATTCTACAGTTTATTCAAGTCAACGCTTACTCCAGCAGCTTTCATTTCTTTTGCTACTGTAGTTTTCCAGGCTCCTCCTGAGTCCATTTTTACATATAGCATGCCCAATATATCTGATGGTATTTCCACTGATTCTTTGTGAAGGATGCAGACCTTTCCTCGGCCAAGTTTACCTGCGAAATATCCCCACTCCAAAATTACATTTTGTCGTGCCCTTTTTACTGTATTACCCTGTATGTCTTTTAATTCATCATCTGGTGTCATTAGCACAATCGCATAAACTACATTCATAGCATTTTGCTCAAATTTTTCTATAACTGTTTGTCCCTTGTTAGGCATTTCATGTAATATTATCGGCTTCAGCCCCAAGCACATAATCAATCTTGCAGCTTGTTCTTTTGCCTTATCATCATGTCCATGTACAATAAATATGCTATGGTTTTGGGCGGCAAGGGAATCCTTTAGATGCTTGAATTCTTTCTCTTTAATCGCAAGCTCAATGATACGATTTGGAATTGAGAGTTTTTCAGCAATTAGTCTTGCATGATGCACTACCGGTTCAGCGATTTCTCTTGGGACATGCGCTACTTCATTTGCTATAGCCCCACCAAGAAGACAGCTCAAGAGGAAAATATTTTCACTACGTTCACCAAGAGAAGTTTTTATCTTATCGCATAATTTAAGCGTTAGTTCCCCTTTAATAGCTTTCATGATTTTATTTGAGTTTGAATAGTCGACACTCAATGAAACTTCGACTCCAGCCTGAAATAGGATATCAGTTATGTTAGCTTCCAGTTCTTTTGCTTGCTCCAGCAAAGGAGTGATGTCTATGTTTTGCTCCAACTTACTAGCCAGTCCGGAAGCTGCCGCTGTAAATGCTGTATAGACGACTCCAGCATCAATAAGCTTCATATCTTGGTCAGTTGTCCTGTTCATTTTATCCCCTTTTTGACTGATATACTTAATCAGTCATCGTTATTAATGCTAACATAGAGTAGACTGCCGAATAGTCGTCTTATATTACGGCTAATCTACGTACGAAATTGTTTTATACGACGGTTTAGTCGTATAAAACAATTTATTTTCGGATTAGACGACTTTTTTACTTGATAAAAATTTTGGTTTTAGTATTATGCCAATATATGAACAAATGTTCACTCAGGTTGGACTTTTGTCAAATTCATTATTTTTATTAACTTCCATGTGAGATAAAGTCAACGAAATTATTATTCGGAAGAGAATAGGGGGGTATGCTGAATCGTGAAAAATTCATGGAAATCTTATGCAAAGCCGAAGTTGGATAAGGAAAGAAAGGGATTTTGTGAATCCGGTACAAGGCAACCAAAGCTATTGGATCAAGTTCGAAACAGGATTCGCTGCAAACACTATAGTATTCGAACAGAGCAGGCTTATACCTCGAAGATGTTGGGGGACGTCCTTGACTAATTAGACTTACGGCTATCCAACCGATAAAGCGTTTTAGCAATTGCAGAAGGCGATACCCCCAGATGACGGCCGGCTTCAGTCAGCGAAATGCCCCAGTCTTCAACAAGTTTCCTCGCCAGTTGAGATCTAATCGCAGAAACTTTCTGACGCCGACTTCCTGATTTCAACGCCTCGACACTGACATTCTCTTTTTTACAGATTCTGTGAATATATGAAACAGTGCGTTGCTGGCGCTTATGTAGAGAAAAGTGTTCTTTTCTGGCCAGATCTGATTGTTGAATCAACTGCTCTACAAATTCACTACTGCCCAAAATC
>QENJ01000309.1 GCA_013374505.1 Candidatus Methanophagaceae archaeon | reverse complement strand
CTACATCAGAACCTTGTGCACCATAACGCGCTATATCATCGGTATGCCTAGCAATATAATCGAATGCTGCTTTTAAGCAGTTAAGATACACCCCATATTCGTCCTTCACGGGTAACATTCTAGTGGATACTTGATAGTCATATCGTTCTGTTCGTGCCTGTTCACAAATTCCTGACGCTTCCTCACATAGCGTCACCAAGCGGAAATAATCTTCATCCTCAGTAGCATTAATTACTGAGTCCCGATATGAATCCAATGATTCATCTGTTCCCGCCATCCAATTCATAAATCTCTCGTCGTGTATAGTTGGTACATAAGGCTTTGGTGTTTGCGGATGTAATTGTGCTTCTCACATCGGTAACGCTTACAAGCGCAAATACCAGCACCAAAGCGATAACAAAAACTATATCGAAAGTCGCTATTTTTCCCATTTCCTGTCACGTTACTTATAGCTATTTCATCACATAAAAATGTTGCGATTACTACCACATTTCAAATTGGATGCGAATTTTCAGTATTACTGTTTAGAACGGCGAATTCACAATCAAAACTCGCAGCAAAACAAAGCATCAATAGTTATCATATAAAAAGTCCCATAAAGAAACGAATGTACCTACTAAAAGTGTATTGTGCTAATTGTCAAACGCTGCTGTACAAATACCAAAAAGAAGGTCCTGGGTTCCTGATAAAATGCTACAAAGATCGGATACAGGAAGACTATACAAATGGCGATTTGAAATGTCCGAAATGTGGCGAAAAATTTGCCAGAGACGCTATGTATCAAAGAAAGCCAGCCAATAAAATTATAAGGGCTAAAGTTTACGTTCGGCGTTAAATCACTACAAACAAGAAAGCATAAAATTTGATAATCGGACGCAGATGCACGCAGATAATCCGGATTTTAAATCTACGGAATTGACGGATGCGATTATTAGAATCCTCTATCGAGTTTATAATAAACAGGGTTATGGATTTCTGGGAAATGTTTATGAGAATGCAATTTAGTATATTTTAGCACGAAACCGGAAGTTAAACGTAAGGCTTTTGATTTTCTGCGTAAATCTGCGTAAATCCGTGTAATCTGCGTCCTAAATAAGTAGTAGTACTTTATATACCATAAAAAATCGGGAAGATTAAAGCGATTTGACTATGCCAGCACACATTTAATCTCCCCCTTTACTTTAATTCTACTTCTGCTCTTCCTCCTCGTCCTTCACGTCATATTCTACATCCACGAACTCGCCTTCTTGCTCTGCCTTTCCTCCTGCCTCTGCGGCTTCGCCGGCATTTTGCTGTCCCGCTTCTTGCGCTGCCGCAGCCTGTTTCTGTGCTTCCTGATACACAACCGCAGATACCTCGTGCAGTGCCTTCATCAACCCGTCCGTATCTTCCTTTATCATTGCCATGTCCGTACCTTTCAACGACTCTTTCAGCTTATCACTCGCTTTATCTACTTGTTCTCGTTGTTCCTTACTGATCTTATCGCCAAGCTCACTCATCGTCTTCTCACTGGTATAAACAAGCGAATCGGCCTCATTACGGAGCTCTACCTCGGCCTTTCGTTTCTCATCCTCTTCTTTCTGCCTCTCCGCATCTTTCATCATCTGGTCTATCTCATCTTTTGGTAGTTTGGTTGACGCAGTTATGCTTATAGAAGCTTCCTTTTGTGTACCTAAATCCTTTGCCGTAACGTTTAAAATACCGTTTGCATTTATATCAAACGTCACCTCTATTTGTGGAATACCACGCGGTGCCGGCGGAATACCGTCCAAATGGAACCTGCCAAGCGACGTATTATCCATAGCCATCGGCCTCTCGCCCTGCGTGACATGTATCTCCACACTCGGTTGATTGTCCGCGGCAGTCGAGAATACCTGTGATTTACGCGTGGGTATCGTGGTGTTTCGCTCTATCAACGGCGTTGCTACACGTCCTAAAGTCTCTATGCTGAGCGTAAGTGGCGTAACGTCAAGCAGAACAATCTCTTCCTTTACCAGTCCTGTTAAGATACCTGCCTGCACAGCAGCACCTAGTGCCACCGATTGCATTGGGTCCACACCACCCTCTGCCTTCTTGCCCAGTATCTTCTCGAACCGTTCTCGCACTATCGGCATTCTCGTGGGTCCGCCAATAAGTATTATCTTATCTATATCCTTAGGCGAAAGCTTAGCATCCCCTAACGCTTGTCTCATCGGTGGCTCAAGCTTGCTCAATGTAGGCTCTGTCAGCTCTTCTAATTTCGCTCTTGTTAGCGTCACTTCCAGATGCTTCGGCTCGCCACCGGAAACCGCAATGAATGGCAGATTTATCGTTGTTGATACAGACGATGAAAGTTCTATCTTCGCCTTCTCGGCTTCGTCCCGAATTCGCTGCATCGCCGTTAGGTCATTCTTCAGATCTAGCCCTTCCTTCTCTTTAAATGATTGTACAAGCCAGTTTATCACTGCAACATCCATATCCGCACCACCCAGATGCGTATCTCCGCTGGTGGAGAGCACTTCATATACGCCTTCGCCTATGTCCATAATCGTGACGTCAAATGTACCACCACCGAAGTCAAGAACGGCAACATTATATTCGCCCTCTTTTCCGAGTCCATACGCCATAGCAGCCGCAGTTGGCTCGTTTATTATCCGTTTCACATCAAATCCGGCTATCTCACCTGCGTCCTTAGTCGCCTGTCTCTGATTATCATTAAAATACGCAGGTACGGTGATAACAGCAGCATCCACCTTTTCGCCTAAATACGCTTCGGCATCTGTCTTTATCTTTTGCAGTACCATCGAGGAGAGCTCTTGTGGTGAAAACTCCTTGTCCACTGTCTTCACGTAAGTCTTCTCAGAAGTGCCCATCTTTCGTTTCATCTCTCGTACCGTACCTTCCGGGTTGATTACTGCCTGTCGTTTCGCTGCTACACCCACCAACCTTTGACCATCCTTTGTGAATGCTATCACCGATGGAAACATCTTCCCACCGTAAGCACTGCCTTCTGCACTTGGTATTATCTTTGCATCGCCACTCTCATCCACAAATGCAGCTTCTGAATTCGTGGTTCCAAGATCTATGCCTATTACTTTCACCATTTTTCAAAATCTCCTATATTCATATCCCCTTCACAAAAAGAACATTTTTAAACGTGTATCGTAAAAAGAAAAAATAAAAAAAGGGGAGGGAAAAAAATTAGTAGTCCTCTCCCATTCCACCCATTCCACCCATTCCACCTGGTGGCATACCTCCTCCTGGGGGTGCGCCTGCACCAGATGCTATCACATCGTCTATCCGCAGGATCATTGCTGCTGATTCCATTGCCGAGCTTATCGCCTGTGTCTTTATCCTCAAAGGCTCGATTACTTTCGCTTTCAGCATGTCTGTCGGCTCGCCCTTGAACACATCAAGACCCGCATTCTTGTCTCCCGCTTCATGTGCAGATCTGAGTGCAACAAGCATATCTATGGGGTCAAGACCCGCGTTCTCGGCAAGCGCCCTCGGGATTACTTCAACAGAATCTGCGAATGCCTGTATCGCCAGTTGCTCTCGACCGCCCACACTTGCTGCATAATTACGCAGATTCAATGCGAGCTCTATCTCCGTAGCTCCGCCGCCTACAACGTACTTACCGTCTTCCATTGCACATCCGATTACTCTTATCGCATCGTTCATACCTCGTTCTAACTCGTCCACTACATGCTCTGTACCGCCACGCAGTAGTATAGACACCGATTTCGGATTCTTGCAGTCTTCCACAAAGATCATCTCATCGCCGCCTATCTTTCGCTCCTCAACTATTCCCGCATGTCCAAGATCATCCTTTTTTATCTCCTCTAAAGTGGTCAATACTTTACCGCCTGTTGCACTTGCGAGCTTCTTCATGTCGCTTTCCTTTACTCGTCTAACAGCAAATACACCTGCTTTTGATAGGAAATGCTGCGCCAGGTCGTCTATACCCTTCTGACAGAAAAGCACGTTTGCTCCACTTGCTGTTACCTTGTCCACCATATTCCTCAGCATTGATTCCTCTTCGTCTAAGAATGCTTTCATCTGGTCCGGCGAGGTTATCTCTATCTTCGCATCCACTTCGGTCTTTTCTATCTCCAACGCAGAGTTCAGCAACGCTACCTTCGCACCCTCTACGAGCTTGGGCATACCCGGATGTACTCGCTCCTTGTCTATTAACATGCCTTTTATCAGCACGGTATCTTCCTTGCTTCCACCGGTCTTCTTCTCTAACTTTATATGGTCTGTATCTATCTTCTCGCCCTTCTCTGCTATTGCTTTTACCGCTTCTACGGCTATCGAGGTCAGCATCTCTTTTGCTACTTCTGCGCCTTTGCCCGTCATCGAAGTCATTGCTATCTTCTCCAGTGTCTCGGTGTCATCAGGTGCGATTTCTTGTGCCAGATCCTCCAATACCTCGAAGGCTTTATCCGCTGCCAGTCTATATCCGGATACAATCAAAGTTGGGTGAACTTCCTGTTCCAGCAAGTCCTCCGCTTTCTTCAGTAACTCGCCACCAATAACAACCGCGGTTGTCGTACCGTCTCCAACTTCGTTATCCTGCGTCTTCGCTATCTCGACCATCATCTTTGCCGCTGGATGCTCTATGTCCATCTCTCTCAATATCGTTGCACCATCGTTTGTTATGACTACGTCGCCCATAGAATCCACTAACATCTTGTCCATTCCTTTCGGTCCGAGCGTAGACTTCACCGCTGCTGCGATGGTCTTC
>QENJ01000308.1 GCA_013374505.1 Candidatus Methanophagaceae archaeon | reverse complement strand
AGCAAGGAAATTTGTTGGCTTTGCGAAAGTAATACCTCTAACCAACGAAATAGCCAATTTAACAATAGACCTAAGAAGAAAATGTAAGATAAAGTTGCCTGATCTGGTAATTGCCGCAACAGCATTGCATAAAAATCTAATCCTCGTGACGAGGAACGAAGATGATTTTAAAGATGTTAAAATGTTGGAAGTATATAATCCTTTCCGGTGAATATAACCATGTGTTAAATGGCTGGTGCGGTCATGAAAGTCCTTTTACCCACTCGGATATTTGATGATTCAGCCCTGCTTGAGGATTCGAAAGAGGTTTCTACTGTTGGAATTATATCGCCACAACTTGTAATTCCTATCCTTCTCTTCTGGTGCACCTTTAGATTTTTGCCCTCTCGGTTCCCGGTATGGGTAGATCTATTTCCTTATATCGAGGAGGAGCTGGAAAGGGCGAATGTAATGTCTTCATAAGAAGAACTTTAGAGGAAGGATTGCAGGTTTTGCGTGAAAAGAGCAGAATAAGAAGTACTTGTTTACCGCGGAGCCCGCAGCGAGTCTGAAAAATCAGTTGCTCATCTCAGTGTTCTCAGCGGTAAAAGACACAAAAAGAATTATATTCTTTCTTAGAATCACTCAAGCACATTCAACAATTCTTCTTTATCCATCTCCTGTCTATGCTTTTGATCGTTCCATATCTTCCTGTAAAAATAGAAATATTCATAAAGCGTGGGCAAATCACTGCAAAATACTACTTTGTGATTCTCGATCACTTGAAGCTTCATATACATGGGCAGCTCTTCAAATAGCCATATATCATATCTCTTCCCTACTATATCGAGGTTTACATATATCTTTTTCAAAAGTAACCTCTTCTCTCCTATCTCTCGTAGCCCGGGAATGACGATGCAGAAATCGCGATCACTTCTGCTGGTTAGTTGACCTTTAGCACCGGAACCGAACAAAAGGACTGCAAGAACATCCTTTTCTAAAAATGCAAAATCTACCTTATACCGCTTTTCATCCATATCTTCACAGCCACCAAAAAATTGGCCATTGGCACTAAAAGGCACTGTATAGACTCTAAAGCCACAGCGTCACTCAGCCTGTTATATTCATGGACTAACCGATTTCTCAGCCCGTTACCCTCGTTTAAAGCTTCTTTCGTGCTTTTAGCAATCACATTCGACTCGAATAGTCCCTCCACGTTTGTATAATCATCTTTTGGCAGCTTACCCTCATCTTTTAGAATCATAGCCGCTATATCCATTGATGCTTCCACAACTTCTTGCATGGCTTTGTAAACAGCAAGCTTCGTTTTCTTCTCCACTTCTCTGATGTCTTCCACTTCGCCTAACCAGGTTTTTATATCATCAAGTCTCTCCTCTATATGCTCTATCTTCTCAAGATATCTTCGTAACCGTGACTTCTCCATGATATTTAATTATATCGTTTTGTTATAAAAAGTGCGAATTGCGCAAAAACAAGAGTATTTCGAGCAATGTACTTGTTTACCGCGGAGCCCGCAGAGGACACAGGCGTGCCGAGATAAATTCATACTCGCCAGCTGGTGAAAATCCAGCCTGAGGAAAGGCTAGCCACCACCTCAGAACGGAACCCCGCACCCAGCCTGGTAACAGGCTGATGTGAAGCCGGGGGGATGGGATACTAGGCCACAATCGAAAGGTGAAGGTTATGAGCCCCAAAATTCTGATGATTCTGGAAGCCGACGTTGTCTGTGTGACGGAAGGCCGCATCCACACCACCGTTAGTCCAATCCTCCGATCTTGGAATATAGCCGGGAGTTTTGGGACAGTGCGAGGTGATGTGAGTCCAGCGGGGTCTAAGACCGTAGCATGGTACCAAACGGAGACTATGGGAACTCGGGAGGCCCAGTATGCCCTCCTTACAGAGTTAGGAGTATGCGATGTCAAGCCTATGAACGGCAAGATACCGCAAATGGTATATTGGGAGTCGGATCAGCTCGTATTACCGTTGAAGCAGGGTAATGCCTGTGGAGGGAAGGGGCTGACAGGAGTGCGCTGGACACCAGGGGCACATCTACCACACCCTGAGGTGGGCTGTAGATGACAACAAAACTGATGTCCAAAACTCTAAAAGCTATAGCAATTATAGCTTTAAAAGCTAAGGAAGATCCGAAATGCAAGTTTACGTCATTAGCACACTTGCTTACAGAGGATTTCCTAAAAGAGTGTTTCAGGGAGTTAAAGAGAGGTAAATCTCCCGGAATTGACGGAGTAACAGTAGGAGAATACGCGAAAGCGTTGGATGAGCATATCGCAGATCTGGTGGCAAGGCTCAAAGCAAAGCAGTACAAGCCTCAACCAGTCTTGCGCGTCTATATCCCAAAGCCAAACGGCGAGAAAAGACCGCTAGGAATCCCGGCTCTCGAGGACAAGATTGTTCAGATGGCAATCAAGAAGATTCTTGAAGCGATCTTTGAACAGGACTTTATAGACACGTCCTACGGGTTTCGACAGAATCGCAGTTGCCACGATGCTCTAATCGAATTAGACAGGATCATCATGAACGTCCGGTCAACTTCGTGGTGGATATGGACATCTCGAAGTTCTTTGACACAGTGGATCACAAGCGATTGATGGAATGTCTGAAGCAGAGAATCGTAGATCCGACGTTATTGCAGCTGATTAGTCGTTTCCTTAAGTCTGGCATAATGGAGGAGGGAGTTTACTTTGAGACGGATCAAGGTACGCCGCAGGGCGGGGTGCTGAGTCCCGTACTCGCCAATGTATACTTCCACTATGCGCTGGACAAGTGGTTCGAGACTGAGGTGCTGCCACAGCTAACTGGCTTCGCTCGGCTTGTTCGATATGCGGATGACTTCGTTGTCTGTTTTGAGAAGGAAACTGAAGCCAGAGCATTTGGAGTTGCGCTGAGGCGGCGAATGGGTGAGTTCGGACTTACGATTTCTGAAGAGAAGAGTAAGATCATCGAGTTCGGACGATGCGTATGCACGAGAGCGAAGCGATACGGCAGGAAATGCGAGACCTTTGACTTTCTTGGGTTCACGCACTTCTGTGACAAGTCCAGATGGGGCAACTTCAAGCTTGGGCGGAAAACATCACGTAAGAAGTTCAGACAGAAGATGGCGGAAATGAATATATGGCTGAAGCGTATCCGAAATCGTGTTGAACTGAAAGTATGGTGGAAGGTGCTGGGGCTAAAGTTGCTTGGACATTATCGCTACTACGGAATGAGCGGCAACTTTCGTTTGCTAAAGAACTTTTATCATCAGGTCGTGAGACTCACCTTCAAATGGGTAAACAGGCGTAGCCAGAGGAAAAGCTATAACTGGGCTCAGTTTCTCCGTTTCATCCTATTTAATCCACTCCCGAAGCCGGAAGATATACCACTCGCTATACAACCTGAACCCGTAGAGGATGTGCTTCTGAAGAGCCGGATGAGGGAAATCTTCACGTCCGGTTCTGTGAGGGGGCTCATTAGCAACCTCGGGGCTATTACCCCAATAAGAGGTGCGCTATGGGCTCTATTCGACAGAGTCAAAAAACATTATCTCATCTCAGCGCTCTCCGAGATCTCGGTGGTAAAATCGAGCAAATATTATTCATCCCATCCTTGTGGAAACGTGTTTAGACGGCACAATCGAAAAAGTCAGTGATTTTTAATTTTTCATCCATCGAACCCCACATTTTCATCGTGTTTGCAAATAGTAAACTACCATAAAGTAATCCCACATCGACTTCCTGTCAAAACCCACATTATTCTTACCCAAAACTGTACCAAAACATCAAAAATAGCCATTACACGAGTAAAAAGGTGATAGCTACCGCTAACCACCTCTCTTCATTCACACCAACTTGAATAGTAAACGCCTTATCTCGAATCCAAAAACGGTATAAAAACCAAAAATGCTTCCAGTAAGGACTTCTTGCCTCTGCCCAGTAGCCCCGCCCTCTTCATTGCTGACAGCTTTATCTGGTTGTCAAGCCCTCTATCGCTCCTGAGCTGCTTCTTTCTATGCGTCTTCAAGCTTGTTGAGTAGTAGTTCTCGACCCCATTGTTCGTAGCCGGCGCACCTTTCACGAAATAGAACGCTGTAAAATGCTCCCAGCCCTTCTCGATCTTTATCAGCCGCTTCTGAACGTGCTTTTCAAAAGAATCTATTTCCGCCTTCAACTCATCAAATACCCTCAAAGCCTCAATATAAGGTCGCTGCACTAAATTCCTCTTCTTTCGCCTGCGGTCTCGCTTCTGCTCACGTACAAATGCTCTAAAAGTTGCCCTCTGCGTTCTGAGCCACGCTTTGTACTCTTTTTTAGCCCCCCACTTCATCACTTGCTCTTCTTCCAGCAGGTCCAGCAAGAACTTTAGTTCTGCATCCCGGTTGTAGAAGATGTTCAACATCCTGTATTTCATCAATTCCTGCTCGATAGTCGTGCTCCTTGGGAACTCAGCGACTATTAGCTTGTTCAAGTGCATGAGACAATACTGATGAATCAAGTTCTCGCCGAAGAACTCCTTGAATACCCGGGGATAGCTCGAGTCGAGGTCTGTAACAACAAATGTGCGCTTGCTCGGGTCCAGATACTTCGTCAGAAAGGCGGTGATGGTTGCCGAGTTTTTGCTCTCGTGCAGTTCCTCGGCAATTGGCTGACCGGTAACGCTGTCCAGCAGGGTCAAGCGGAATTTCTGTGTCCTGCCCCGCTTCGGATGCTGCTCGTCATAGAGTACAATCTGAAAATCT
>QENJ01000307.1 GCA_013374505.1 Candidatus Methanophagaceae archaeon | reverse complement strand
AAGGGAATATACAGAAAGAACTTGAATTCCCAAACAAGAGCACAGGAACAGACAAGCTACTTGAAGCTATCGAAGGAAAAGAAGCGAAGGCAGTAATAGAGAGCACAGGAAACATGTGGCTGAGGCTTTACCTGGGTCTTGAAGAAGCAGGTGTGGATGTAGTATTAGCCAATCAGAAGAAGACAAAGGCGATAGCCGAGGCGAAGCTGAAGAATGATAAAGTAGACGCCCGCACACTGGCGGACCTGCTGAGAGCGAAACTGATAGCTCAATGTTATGTCCCGCCGGAGTCAGTAAGGGAATTGAGGAGTCTGGTAAGACACAGGATAACCATAACGAGAGATATGACATGAGTAAAGAACCGGATACACGCGATTCTAGACAAGTACGAATTAGAATTCACGGGTACGGACCTGTTTGGAAAGGCAGGAATGATGTGGTTGAGGGGCATAACCAGTAAGCTAACCGAATTGGATCAGTTCATCTTTGATGCGGAGCTACGGCATGTTGAGACCTTGAAGGGTTTGATAAAAGAAGTGGAAACGAGAATAGCAAAAGAATCGGCAGAGAGTGAAGACGTAAAACTGCTCATGGGTATTCCTGGAGTGAATTACTACACAGCACTGCTACTCACGAGCGAGATAGGCGTTTTCAGCAGGGTTTCAAGCGCAAACAAGCTTGTCAGTTGGTTAGGTTAGGCGCCAAGGGTTCATCAGAGTGCGAATACGATCTACAACGGCAGAATAACAAAAGAAGGGTCACCGAGGGTGAGGTGGGCTCTGGTACAAGCAGCTCGATCTGCAGTTCGGTGGGACGATCATTACAGAACAAAGTATCAAAGAATCAAGGAACGACGAGGCGATGGGAAAGCAATAGTGGCAATAGCAAGAGAAATCGCAGTGGTGATGTATCATATGATCAACCGAAAAGAGGGATACCGATTTAGCACCGATGCTTTTAAAACAAAAAACTTAAAAAGCTAGAAGGTAAAAGTAATAAATGGGCAAAGATGATGGAAGTGCCAGTCGGAGGTATGAAGGCATAAGGAAATAGGAAATAAAGGCTCTACGCATGCAGTGTACCGATGCCAACACTCTGTTTGGGTGAGATCCCTTAGGTGTTTTTCATGGATGGTTAGCTAACCACCAGATTACACAGATTTTCACGAGAAAACAATAATAGGAATCGGGTTTTAATAAACTATTGGCTATCCCCTCCTTATTAACCCTAATTTCTTGTGTTAATCTTGTGGAATCGCGTGGTTTTTAAGATTAGCTATACAAATACCATTATGTTATTCTACTACTTTCTTGCAGCTTCAATAGAGTTGTCACTCCAAATTTAAACGGAAACAGGGGTGTTTATCGTGAAAACGTCACGTATTGGGTGTTAAATATGTATCCAGCGATACTGCGGAGAGTTCACAACTTTTATGAAAAGTTCTTAAATAGTCTTTTTATACTACATCCGGTTAGAGAATACAGCTAAAGAAGAAAAGTAGGAGAACATAGTTTATGACAAACGAAAGAAGTCTTCCTGTATGCTGTTATTGTGGTGCATGTGCAGCGTTCATACCGGACTATAAAAAGTATAGCGAAGAAGAGGTGGTGTGGGATAAGGGCTATGGGGGAACAGTGTCAAAGGGCTTCTGTTTCAGTTTCTGCCCTCGCACGTTCGCAGCTTGCCGCTTATGTGAGGGGGAGTGCCCGAGGATGGAATATGGCGTATGTGATTTCAGCCCTTGCGCGTCATCGCCCGAGGGGCGGATTCTTGGATACTATAATGAAATTTTAAGTGCAAGAGCAACGGATAAGGGCATGAGAGCGGTGGGGCAGGATGGCAGTGTTGTAACTGCAATGTTATATGAAGCGGTAAGAAGAGGATTTATAGATGCTGCGGTTGTTGCTACGAGGACAGAAGAGTGGAAAGTCGAACCTTTCGTTGCAACAACACCAGAAGAAGTCTTGCTTGGCAAAGGTCCTAAATACACGGCTTGTCCTTCTGTCCAGGGTGTATGGAATGCGATAGACCGTGGCTATGAAAATATCGCAATGGTTGGCACGGGCTGTAATATAGAGGCAGTGAGAAGGCTTCACGCTCTGCATGACTCCTCTTTGGAACTGGATAGGGTGAAAATTTTAATCGGGCTTTTTGGCACCAAAGCGTTCTGGCACCGTGACCTGGTTACGTTTCTGTCAGAAAGAGAAGGAATAGATATAAGAGATGTGGAGCGGTTTTTTGTTTCAAAGGGGAAATTTATGGTGGTTACAAAGGACAGAGAGTTTAGTATTCCAACAGAAGATATGGAACAGTGCGTACGGGATACATGCAAGATCTGTGAAGATTTCACATCGCAACTCGCAGATGTTTCAGCAGGCTCTGCGGGTTCGCCGGATGGATGGACGACATTAATAATCCGGACAAAAGTAGGTGAAGAGCTTGTAAAAGCTTCCGCTTCTGCAGGGGTAATAGAGACGAAGAAGATGAGCGTTGAGGGAATAGAAAAGATGGAAAGATTTGCTATAAATAAGAAATACGGGAATTATGGTATGATACGGGATCAGATGGAGATTTGCTCTGCATGTATGACGAATCCGTATTCGTTTACATTGCAAATAGGGAGAGGTGAATGAAATGACAGATATATATGCAAATGCGAGGTCTACCACGGGAACGTCCGTGAGAAGGCGAGATGTGAGTACATTGAGTGGAATGTGTGCGTTATGCGTGAAAGAGTGTACAGTGCTATGCGAAATAGGGAAGAGTACGTTCAGGGGACGTGAGGTATTGTATCCGGAGCCGGAGCAGTTTGGCTGGAGTACTGCCGCGTCGAACAAGGATTACAGGCTCGATTGGTCTGATTTTAATATCCTGTCGCGACTGCGAGGTGCAGAAGGGATAGAACCAAGCCCGGATTTGGCTGTGTTTCCGAATGTAAATATCGAATCAAAGATAGGCGGTATTCCGTTAAAGACACCGCTGGCAAGTGGCGCTTTTGGGTCTACAGATGTGGGGAGGAACAACTGGGATGGACTTGCTATCGGCGCCGCACTCACAGGAATAATAATCATCATAGGCGAGAACGTCTGCGGTGTTGACAAAGAATCGGTGTTCACGAACGGAAAAGTGACGAAATCGCCTGAGATGGAGCGACGAGTAAAACTGTTCAAAGAGTACTGGGACGGTAAATACGGCGATATAGCGGTGCAGACAAATGTAGAAGACCAGAGGTTCGGCGTGGATGAGTATGTAATCTCAAAACTGGACGTGAACATAGTGGAGAGGAAATGGGGACAGGGAGCAAAGGCAATAGGCGGAGAAATACGTGTATCGTCTCTGGAAAGAGCATTAGACCTGAAGAAGAGAGGCTATATCGTGCAGCCTGACCCGGAAGAGCCTGCAGTTCAAGAAGCGTTTAAAGACGGCTTGTTCAAGACATTCGAGCGGCACAGCCGAGTAGGATTCCCGGAGGAGCGCGGTTTTGTAGAAGATGTCGAATGGCTGCGTGGCATAGGTGCAAAATACGTAACGATAAAAACAGGTGCTTACCGACCTGTAGACGTTGCATGGACGATGAAAGTGGCATCGGAAGCGAAAGTGGATTACATAACGTTTGATGGCGCCGGTGGCGGGACGGGCATGAGTCCCGTGCCGATGATGAACGAGATGAGCACGCCTACCGTGTATTTAGAAGCACAGATATTGAAGTGTGCACGGATACTGGAGCGCGAAGGTAAATACGTGCCTGACATGAGCATGGCTGGCGGGTTCGTCAACGAGACGCAGATGTTCAAGACGATTGCTATGAGCAACTTCGGCAATGGACCGTTTATAAAATCAATCACGATGGCAAGGTCGCCGTTAACGGCCGCAATGAAAGCTCTTTATTTCTCTGAACTCGCGGAAAAGGGCCGATTGCCACGTGATTTTGCAAATAAATACGGCAATAACCCGGAAAAATTCTTTATCGCCACTGAGGAGTTAAAAACCGAATACGGTAGTAAAGTAGGCAAGGAGATACCCTGGTCTGCGGTTGGCGTCTATACATATCTAAGTGAGCGGTTAGGACTCGGTTTAAAACAGTTACTTGCCGGTACAAGGAAGTTCAAACTGGATTTGATAGACCGAGGCGATATTGCGTCAATGAGCAAGCTTGCAGCCGAAGTCACTGGAATACCGATGTTGCATGAACTGGAAGTGGATTTGTTCGAGGAGATATTGACCGCGTAGCGGAACAGAATGAAGGGATAAGGGCTTGTAAGTAAACCTTTACAGGGTTTTCGGGATGGTAGTGACCCCACTACCAAAACCCTCTCCTTTTATCTTTATCTCAACAACTATTTATATTGCAACGGTTTAACCATATTGGTGCGAATAGGAATAAGATTTATAAATATAATTAGAAGCCGTATTTGTCGTCGGGATGGGATTTGACGACTCCACGATGAGGTGATTTGCAAGGATAGACAAGAGCGATATGCACGCGAAACCCGATTTGGATACTTGAACGATGAGATTATATCTGCAAAGGAGAGCCCAAATGCTTTGTTACGGCACTCATCGCTTGAAATCACGCAACACTTTCACTCTCAGCTTTGAGAAATCCTCTTTTATCTCTACTTGGAAGCCCATACCTGCGAATATCTCCTCCAGCTCGGTCTTAACGAATTCTTTTGGTATGTCCGAGCCTAATATTAATGTAAACTCGTTTTTTGACGTTTTATTCAACTTAAAGAAATTGCAAGTTTCGAG
>QENJ01000128.1 GCA_013374505.1 Candidatus Methanophagaceae archaeon | reverse complement strand
AACGTTCGAGATACTTCCAAAGAAGGACCGACTCGCACTGACCACAGCGATCACAAAAGCGATTACGCTCTCTACTTTTGGTACAGACATCTCAAAACAGTCGGTGTACGATTCGCTGCCACGCACACTCTCAAAAGATACGTATGATTTTGTCAACACAATCTCGTACTTTCTGTCCGGCAAGTCAATGAAGGAGACGTCTGCACACCGGGTTCTGACAGGCAGCGACTTCATCAAGGACAGCGTCACGCAGGAGCAGTTTGAAGCCATGGTTGCGAAAATTGAAAAGCCACAGCAGCAGACTGAATCCATACTTCAGTCCCTATTACCTTACAACCTTCATGCTCCACTCAAGGCAAGATTGGACAGCTCATTTGTATCTTCAATCCCGCTTAAAAATCTTTACGCCCCGCTTACATACGTTGGTAGGCTTGCATCAATGAAGGGCACCGATTTGCAGGGATACCCACGCAAAGGGCTCAAATCGGTGCTCAAAGCAGTTCTCTATTCGCTCCCCAAAACGGTTGTAATTAAGACCGAAAGCGAGGTAAAACGGATTCTTGTCGAGGGGGGCAGGGTGGTAGGAGTCGAGGCAGATGAACTCTACTACGCCGATATGGTTATCTACACCGGCTTTGCAAAGAATCTGCCTTCTGTCGTTGATGACCTTCCTAAGTCGTATGCAGAAAACCTGAATGGAATCGATCAGGCTAAGAGCCTTACTATCTGGTTGGGCCTGGAGAAGAAACTGGACGCTTTTAACTACATTGGTTCTGAAGTATGGTTTCGGGATAATTCGTACTGGGCAATACCAATCAGCAATTACGACTCATCGCTTGCGCCAAAGGATAAGCAGCTCGTGGGATTTGGGTTTGTGATTGATGAGAACAAAACAGAAGAATCCGAGACGAAGAAGGCATACGAAACTATCTATCGTGCTATCCCGAAGATCGAAAAGCACGTGGAGCTGCAGCATGAACAGATTACGATACCGGAAAAAGCGGCAGTTACGATTGACGGTAAAATAGCAGATATTCGCACGCCAATCAAGAACTTGTATCTTGCCGGAACGGATACTGATAGTCGGAGCATGGGTATGACTCGCGCGGCATTTTCTGTAGTGGAGCTGCTGAGGGTATTAAATGAGGACGGGAATCTGCATCAGTGACGTGGCTGCCTCACAATTGTTTTTGGGACAAAAATGTTGAAAGAGATTTTTTTGGGAAATCAAATAACCCACACCCTAACGCAACCTAGGGTCCATAGACCTGATTTAATATTTTGCATATTTACGTGCGTTCCGCTCACAAATTATAAATGCGTATCCTCAAAATGACTGGAACCAGATTCCACCTGTAAAAGTCAGGTAATGCACTCCAACCGAACGGTAAAGGAATATTCATCTTCGATAAAATCTGGCTCTATGCCATTATGTTTAATCATACCCGCAATAATCTTTCGTGGAACTCCAAGACCAGTTGCTTCAACATAATGATAATCTCTGAGCACTTCCTTGATAAGTTCATTACGTGTCACCCGACACCCTGCTTTCATTCGTTCTACCGTTACCGAATTTGGGAGTCTTCCTGGACTGATCACTTCCAAACGATCACTGTAAATGGATAGTTCGATATCAGTCCCGCTGATAGTATAATCTCTATGGGCAATCGCGTTGACAATCGTTTCTCTAATAACTTCTGCAGGATAGTCAGGTTTATCAATGCGTCTACCTTCCACCAGATGTGCTTTCGAACCTGTGTTTCGACGAACAAATTCTATTGCTCGCTCCACCAGACCGGTATCTACTATATCCTCGCCTGCGAATTTTGCTACTACGGGACCCCGAATTGTTTCTCTTTCAACTGCTTCGTAATCTTTTTCCATGCCAGGATAAGCAACAGCAGAAATACCAGCCTGAGGGAGATAACGGTTAGGATTTTTACAAAAAAGTAGTATTCCTCCTACTGTAGGAATCGCTTTACTCCGGGATTCGACCATAATCTCGGTATTTATAAGTAAGGTCTCCCATTGTTCAATTTCCCCTTGTTCAGGGCAATCTTGTCCGCGTATATCCCTGAAATAATTTATGAGCCGGTTAAGGTCCAAGTCGTTCAAGGAAGAGCCAGGGACAGGTTTAATATCATACCGAAGTATGCCAGAGGCCTGATATAGTCTTTGCTCTTGTTCACGTGTCGCTTCCCGTGAAGTACTCCCTATTCGCATAAACGTGATCCATCTGCCATCTTGTAGTGCTTTGTACGGTTTATCAGGGCTATCTTCGGGGATTGTTATAACCCCTATTCTTTTATTGCCATCCCAAGGAACAATCTCAAAATAGGGAATGATGGGAGGCTGGATATTGCCAGAACCGATATTCATAACCCATTCCTTAATATCTGAACGTGTCACTCCTGTGACAGTGCCATCATCTTCAACATCAAGAAGAATGTAGCCACCTTCAAGATTCGCTAACGCTGCAATCTCCTTTGCCACATTTTGGGGCTGCACATCATCGCGCTTAAATTCAACACCCGAACTTTCACCGTTCCGAATAATTTCCATTAATTGTGTCCTATTATTTATCACCCTTGTTTCAAAATCCATATTTCGATCTGCGGATTTCTCCATGCCCTTCTTCTGCCTCGCCAACTGCTTTAAGACCGATGATTAGTTCAGCATCACCAAGAACCGGGATATTTGCATTGTGAGTAGAAAAGATGAATTGTCGTTTACGCTTTTCTTCCCTCATCTTTGGGACAATCCCTTCAGCAATAAAGAAGTTATCGAGGTCGTCCTCTGGCTGATCAATGATGAGTGGAGCATCAGATTCAAGTAATAGAAGTAAAAGGATTGTAGTCGCTTTTTGTCCAGTAGACAGGTCTTTCATTTCTTTCCAGTCTTCTCTATCCGATGAGCCGATATTGAGTTTCATGAGTGTGGTATGAGGTATATCGAGTTCTTCAAGTTCCATAAATACTTCTTCTCCTGCTTCACTAATCCTGCGTGCTTGATCCGGTGTAATATTAAATTTGATTTGCAATTCATCGGTTCCTTTTCTACATGTTGCTATAAATTCAGGTAGTGACAAGTCATCTCTTTCTTCTAATGTATCAATTGTTTTCTTTAATTGTCCACCTATCCTTTCACGCAAAGCGGCAAAGAGGGGTTCCCGGTCACCGCAGAAAGTAACGCCCACTCTGACCGGTTTCTCCAATTTTTTGTTTACTCTCTTAGCAGCTTTTTCCAAGCTTCTGAATTCTGCTGCCTTTAAGTCTTCCCAATCCGTTAGTAGATCAAGTCGTTTTACAGAAAGAACCTCCTTTTCTTTGTTTAATATCTCCTGACGATCTTTTGATGGCTTCAATTCCTCAATCTGCTTACTGAGGTTGATGAATTCTTCTCCATCAATAGCTTCTTTTTGAAGCTCACGTAATATTTTTTCGTATTCCGCTTGCACTTCCTGACGGCGGCGTTCCCACGTCTCTGAAACTTTTATTATATCTGTCTCTGCAGTCCTCAAGTGCATCCCATAATCTGCAATAATCTTTCTGAGATTGGTCTCTAACGATGCTAAAATGGAATTAATCATACGAAGTGTCTCTTTAGATGGAAGATTTTTTAAAGCTGCTTCGGAGACGAATGCCCGGTCAACTTTCACTACCATGCGAATGTTTTCAAGACCATCTTTTACTTGAGATAAACTGGATTTCGCTGTTTTCAAAATCTGTCCTTCTTTAACTAATAGATTCGGATCTTTTAAGCGCTCTTCTAATCCCTCCTCCGTAAACCGTTTAAAAGTCTCTTCAAGAGCTGGCAAACGACTAAGATTTTCCGAATTTTCATTAAGTTCCTTTTGAATATCAATCAAATTCCTTCTGTTGTGTGCCAGTTCCTTAAGTGTCTTTCTCTTTCTTTCTGCTAAATGGATGTCTTCATCCAAAAAACGGTCCAATAATCTTAATAATTTAGTAGGTGATTTTGTAAGCTCGCCGATTTCATGCTGACCATAAATTTCTACATTTCGGCAGATATCCTGTGGAGTGAGACTAAGCACGTTTCCATCTGCATCCCTTATTACAGGAGGATTTGGATAGGTTCTTTCGATGAGGTAATCCTTAAGAGAAGGATGATGGGAACGAACAAGCAAAGAAATCTTCGTACCACTTCGGATTACCTGTTTCAATATCCCGGAAGAAGCCTTTTTCGCCTCTTCGCCAAATGGTTCAAGGTCAAGAACATAGCGCAGACTCTCTATGATTGTGGACTTACCTGTTCCACGACCCCCAATCAGTGTATTCAAATTCCCGTTTAAATGAATTGCAGCGCCATCAAGAAACCCTGATAGCCAGGTTAATGCTACCAGCTCTGTATGTTCTGGTGGTTCTTCTTCGGATAGGAGATGAATTCTGGAATCATGATCCAGAAATGCCTGTCGCAGCCCTTCAATACTTGGCTGGGACATCTTTATATAGGTTGAAGCCTGAACAGATTCAAAATCTTCTGGTTTTGCTATATCGAGCGCGTTGACAACAGCAACTCTTCTGGCTCTATCATAATTTTTATCCTTGTTTAAGACAATCTGCTGATCTGCATAGTCTAAATCAGTAATAGGGCCAGGAATCTGGACAGCATAAAGATTAGAGTCACACCATGCATTTATCTTGGCTTCTCCAGTCAGCATTCGGAGGAGACCACCGTTATTGGTGATATGAGCAGCAACACAAATGCCACTCCACTCCTCATGGACTTTTCGCAAAATTTCTGAGAAAGATTCAGATGA
>QENJ01000127.1 GCA_013374505.1 Candidatus Methanophagaceae archaeon | reverse complement strand
GTGGAATTGGCATCCTTTTCCAGAATTCAGTTATCAAATTAACCTTAAAACTGCTTCTACTCATACTTATCAAGTTTGGCTTCTTTGGATAGTAATAATATGGTATTTTATAGTCATCCGTGCCCCATTTACTCTTGAATTTCAACAAACTCCCATTGTTGGGTTCTGTTCTACCAAAATCAAAATAGCGATATCCGTTCGTGCAGCCCCACTCGATTGCCTTCCAATACAAAAGGTTATTTGGCATATACGAATTATAGCTATCGTCTGAAGCAATATACGCAGGCATCACCATATCTTTGTGCGAATAAAACATCAGTCCTGATACCACCTTTTCATCATATTCTGCAACCCAAAGTTTAACGAACCCTTTCGGTGCAAATTTGTGCATAATCTTTTCGAAAAATCGTAACGAAGGAGCGGGTGAGCCATGCTTTTTCCTTGTTCTCACCTTTAAATCATGAAACACATTTAAGTCATCCTCTGTAGTTTCAGTTCTTATATTTACTCCAGACCTGATTGCTTTATTTACTGCCCATCTCGTTCTTCTGGTATCTAATTTCTTCCAGTTCTCCTTTGAGTCATTTGCTATTTTTAAAACACTCGTAAAATAATATTCATTCGCAAGTAGTCCCGTATTTTTAACAACAGCTTCAGGTATTGGCTTTTGCATTTTCAATTCCAGATAAGTACAATTAAGTTCGGACACCAATCTCTCAGCTTCGGCAATGAGGAGTTTCAAAGCATCATCAGAAGTTGCTATTGGTCCGCAATCGTACGAAAATGGAAGCGAAACGAGTCTATTTCCGGTAATAAAGCTTTTTATTTGGAAAAGGGGCAAAACACCACAAACATTGCCATCCTCTTCGGCTAAGAGATAAAAAGGTTTATATCCATACTCCTCTTTCAATATATTTCGCCACTCCACGGTGTACCAAACTCCCGCTTTATTCGGGCCTTTGATAAAATCATTCCACCCGTTTTCATTTTTGCCTGTCAGCAATTTAACTTGAATATCCATGCTAATAATCACCTATCCGTCCTTGAAATAGTAGTATTCTCGCATTTTTGTATGTTTCGTCTATTATTCTAAAAAAACTCGGAATGACTTTTTTATCGCGCATTTATTCTATAACCACGCCTTTAGTAGCTGCGCTATTAATGCCTTTTCTTCTCGATTTGTGTATATCTCGCCATATTTCCTCTTCCGGTCTGTTCAAATCAATCAAGAAATTAAGCCGTTCTTCGTATTCATAACCTAGGGTATTAAGAATACCCGAAATGTTTGATGTATCCCACATAGTTCGGATCTGCGTATAAAGCGCTTTCTTCTGCGCTATTTTATCGTAATGTGCCATTAAAAGTTCAAGTGCTTCAATCCCATTTTCAGTATCTACAAATAAAGGTCCACCCTGAATAATTGCCCGTGCGGAAAACGAGCCTAAAACACCGCTTAATTCTTTTATCACTACCGCTTGCAAAACCGCAAGCATTTCATCACCTTTTGTATCAACAGCAGCTAAAGTCACAGGTCCATAATTCTTCGTTCTCCGGTAAACCTCAGCCATCTCCTGCGTTTGGAATATATTGCCGTGAGTATGATTCAACACGAATTCGCACCATTGCGTTTTATCAGGAGAAGTTGTTACCTCAATCATGGAATTCTGCAAATCACTACCCCAGTATATTCACCATCATTCAGTTGGCTAAGCAACCTGGAAAGCTTTTCCCAGAGGTGTAAACGCCGAAACCTCCTCTCGTTCTAATTTTATCCTTATCTCTTCGAACCGCCTAACGGTCTCTTGCGAATATAGACGCTCCCCACAGTGCCGACAAACTTCTGCCTGGACTTTCATGATAGCTGTGTGGACACCCCCGTGTAGTAGCTTTTCCACCTCTTTCTCCTCAAGCTCTCCTCCACAAACTGGGCACTGCTTGAACGGCTTCTTCTTTTGTTTCATCATCTCCTCCTTTCTCGCCAATTTTTCCACCTTGCGGGATCCGGTCGGTATACCGTTATCAACACTGCCCACTGAGTTTCTTCATTATACGCCCAAACACTGTGAACAAGTTTATCCGTGGACGTGTGCCCGTAAACAAGGCAACTCGGATACGGTTTATCACAGGGATAGTTCTCAATACTCTCGCCTCTGAATACAGAAAAGAATATCTCCTCATACGAGAGCCTGTCATTTTGAGCTTCTTCGTCTGCATGGTCAGTGATGCGAACCCACCCAGACCGAATTGCATTTACGATGTCTCAAGCTTCCCTCTTTAATTTTGTTGCTTATATTTACCATTTCGCTTGCTCCTTCTAAGTAACAATTCTCAAACCCCCTGCACCAAGCCAGAACACATAATCCGGGTCTTTCAACCATGCCTTAAACGAAGGCGCCCATGCAAACACGTTTTCACCTTTATGTAACAACACAGCCGCTTTTTCGTAGCCACGTTTAAAAATCCGTGCGCCTTTTGTCGCTTTCAATTTCTCTACAAGCACCGACAGCTTACTCACAACCAGCTCATTTATTATCGTACCTTGTCTCCGCGAATACCAAAGCGAAGCCTGGAACAAAGCTTTCTCTAATCTACGTAGTTTGCGCCAGTTACCGTTCCTCAAGCCTTTCCGAAAATTCGAGAGCAGGTCTGTGTATGTAAGCTGCATACTTTGTATTCGTTTTTGTAACATATAAGCAGTACCAACGACTTTCACAAACTTTTGTCTTTATTTCGATTTATACGCACGCTTAACCAAAATCGCTTTACCCATATTTTTCGTGTTTTGCCACACCAGTTCCTTCAACCACGCACCAAAACTATCGCTCCAGCGCTCCGGATGTGCTAAAATACATATCTGTTCCGTGTGTGCTTCATTAACCAGCTTTATCACGTCATCTGTGCTATTCAGCTTTTCCTTTGGTTTAATAGTCGCACCTACGACATCCTTCACACTGAACTTGGAATTCCATCTTCTGCTCGTATCCGTAAGATACAGAACTTTCTTGTAGTCAATAGATAAATACGGTTCGCCGATAATACCAAAATCCGTGAATTTGTACTCAGTCCATAAATCTTTATTTACCCATTTGCTGAATGGATTCCCGTGCATACATATAGTCTTAACATCGCAAATTTGCCTGAATTCTTGCAATTCCATCTCAAATACAGTTATCGCCTTTTCATAGTCGCCTTTCGTCTTATCCAGCACCTCATAGTGGTATCCTATTTCATGTCCCGTGTTTACTATCTCGTTTATCATCGCCGGCTTGAACACATTCTCGTTCTTCCGGAAATAGTATGTAGAGCGAATACCAAAACTGTTCTCAATCTTAGCCATCTGCAATGCCCGCTCGGGCTTTCGGTCAACGTCATGCCGCAATATGATAACTTGCCTAGCCGTATTGTGTAAAGAAAAAAATTGGGTGAACGTCAAAGTGCTATATCCTGCGTCCACTATAGTTTCACATAAATCCGTATATTTGGCAAATGTAAAATCTAGGTTCGACATACTCGCTATCTCCTATTTTATCCTTGCATCCCCGTATCGTGGCAAATGCATTGATGACTGGTAACCGTTCTTCGGCAAAAGCCTGGCCTTTCAGGAAACTGAGCATAGCAGAATGAGTTGTTTTTGATGTGTATAAGATTCTTTCCGCTTCTATCGTCTCGAACCCAGCGTATTGTAATATCTGCTTCATGTTCACTTATCAAACTTTTAAAAAGTTTAATCAAAACGCTTCGCTGTTGATGATAAAACGTAGATGTAGCCGAGCTGTAAACATAAGAATCACACGCAGCTTCGTCTTTCCTCCGAAGCTCGGTGATTTGTAATTTTGGCATAACTTCAAGGAAGCGCTTCCTCATTATTCCACTCTTGCAAAACCTGGGCATATAAATCGTTACTTAGCCAAAATTCGCTCTCCCTTAATCTTTCCAACTCCTCTTTCAAACTCGTTATTTTGCCTTCTTTTTTTGCCTTCATTAATATCCCCACTGTGCCTGTAATGTTCAAGCCATATGTTCTAGCAAATTCTCTTGCTTCATAGTCATCCAAAAGAATTAAATCCGCTGATTGCTCCAACGCCAATACTATGGACTCTGATTCTCCTTCATCTAAAACTACATTAAGAGCTATTTTAAGCTTTTCATCTTGTATGTTTACTATTCTAATCCATCTGGCTTTTTCAATCTCTTTAGCATCTTCCCTCTCTCCTCCTTCCCCCACACACTCTCTATAAACCACTTCCGGAACTAATATCTCGCCGAAAAAAAATTCCAATATCTCCAACATCTTGATTTTGGCTAAGTGGATTAAGGGCGATGAATTACACGCTACCTTTAGCAAAAATTACATCCTCCGCCATTTCCTTTTCGGTATAATGTCGTGGTATTTTTCTTCTACCTAACTCTTCTAAAAATTCCCACTTGCTCATCGCTGCTATTTCCCTCGCTTTTCCTAAAGGAAGCACTTCCCTCTCGTATAAGGCTATAGCTAATTCCCGCTTCAATACCGTTTCCAATTCATTCCGCGGGATTTTCATCGAGGCCATCACATCTTCAGGTATATCTATTAGTTTCATAGTACTATCTATTTGAACTGCTTACATTTATAATTAATTGCCAAAATAAAAACCGCAGCTTCGTCTTTCTGGTAATAACATAAACCTTTTTGCTTCTCCAACGAGTGCTCTTTCCGCGGTTTCGTTATCCGCACAAACACCACCATACAGTGCAAACGGCACCGAAACCAGCTTATTGCCAAAGACCAAGCTACGCATCAGAAACA
>QENJ01000126.1 GCA_013374505.1 Candidatus Methanophagaceae archaeon | reverse complement strand
GCTTACGAAAAAGGCGATGCCGAGTATTTGGTCAGTATGCGCACTATGCACGAACGGCAATTGCTCAACCTGATGCTGGAAGTACGGCAAAATCAATGGCGAGAGGCTGATTGGCAGATACAGGCCTTGAAAAAAACCAAGCAGATTGCACAGACGCGTCTGCTCTATTATAAAAATTTGATTGCCAATGAACTGATTGGCGGTGAGGCGTCCTACGAATCACTGATCACTTCATCGACCACGCTTAGGGCGACCGGCAATATAGTCGAAGCGATTGGTCAGGCAATGAATCTGATCCCTGATCCCCATGTAGGTTTTCCCTCAAATTTTGTCGAACTGCCGGTTGGTTCCAAACTTAGCGCAATTTTTTCCGCGTCCGGGCAAATTGTTAATGTGGTGGCGGATATCATCAGCGCTACGGCATCACTGGGACTCACAACCGCCGGTTGGGAGCGCCGTGAAGATGAATGGGAACATCAGCTCGATGTGCTTACGATCGAGATTGAACAAATCGAACGTCAGATCCTGGCGGCTGAGCGGCGCCGTGACATCGCGTTGCGGGAACTGAATAATCACCAGCAGCAAATCGAGAACGCGGCTGAGGTACAGGACTTCCTGAGAGATAAGTTCACCAACCACGCCCTTTATCTGTGGATGCAACAGGAGACGGCAGCCATTTATTACCAAATGTATGAAATGGCCTTACACTCTGCGCGTCAAGCCCAACGAGCCTTCAACTTTGAGCGGGGTCATACTGCACGGCAATTCATCCCTGCAGAGATTTGGGATAACCTGCACGAAGGGCTTTTATCCGGTGAGCGACTACAGTTAGCCGTACGGCACATGGAAAAAGCCTACTACGATGAGAATGTCCGCGAATACGAACTGTCAAAGCATGTTTCATTGCGCTCGCACTTCCCGATGGCGTTTCTGCAGCTGCAGTTGACGGGCTACTGTGAGATCGAAATACCGGAATGGATGTTCGACCTCGACTATCCGGGCCACTACATGCGACGCATCAAGAACGTGACGATGACGATACCGTGCGTTGTAGGACCCTACACCGGGGTACATTGTCGCCTTACCTTGTTAAGCAGTAAGACGCGAGTCGATCCGCGTCTGGTCGATCCGCCCCACGCCTGTTGTCAAGGCAGTGACTGCGAAAACGGCTATCCGGCGAAGCCGGACGACCCGCGCATGGTATCGATGTATGCAGCCACCGAAGCCATCGCAACTTCCCGCGGTCAGAACGACTCCGGGATGTTTGAGCTCAACTTCCGCGATGAACGCTACCTGCCATTTGAGTTCTCTGGCGCGGTAAGCCGCTGGCGGATAGAGCTACCATTAGAGAACAACCATTTCGACATGGAGAGCCTTAGCGATTTAATTCTGCACCTGAACTTCACCGCTCGCGAGGGCGGAGACGAGCTTCGCAAAGTTGCTAATGAGTGTGCTCAACAAAATCTGCCGGGTGCGGGCATACGTTTCTTTGATGTCCGACGTGACCTGCCTGAAGCATGGCAGTTGTTAAACAATCCTGTATCGAGTGAGGTGGAATCCAAGCAGTTGGGTGTTCGGTTGAGCAGGAATATGTTTCCATACCTGACTGGAAACAAGAAAATTGGTGTCAGTCAGTTGCAAATATTTTTCGATGCACCGGGAGCGGACCCAAGCGCACACCATATTGTTGAGTTTCTGGTTGGGCAGCAGGCTTACCAGATTAAGGAAGAAAAATGCGATTGCGATATGTACAGCATTGCCTGTATAGCCGATGCAAATTGGCCGGGGCTTTTTCATGGTGTGCTGGAAATTGACTTCGAAGCACTCAGTACGTCCGGCTGTCAGGACTTAGGTGTGTTTAGATTCCCGAAGGATGTTGGTGAAATCACGGATACTTATTTGTTCTGTGGGTACAAGATGCTGTAAAACGGCGGGCTCAAGGCGCTACTTTGCTACCAGAATCCTTTGAGGGTTGCATCGGTGACTTGATCTCACGGCGCCGTTGCAGCGATTAATCCAGAGGCGGAGATATGGAACAGATTAACGGTAGATTGAGAGCAAACTCAAACGCGTGAATGTGCGCCTGAAGCCAAGTCTGAGGACCATCACAAGAAAGAGTAACAGAATTCTAATAGATTTCTTTCTATGGCGAATAAGGAATATTATAATCATATTGCCTTGTTACCGTCAGCACATGGGCAGAATCTGCAACCGGAGGTGGTTGTGTTTGATTTTGATGAGGTAATCTTTCAAGACCTATGGCAAGCAGGGCAAGATCAGCATTCAGCACAAACCGCCGAGATTTCTTTGCGTATATGCGGTATTATGTGTCAGATCATCGCCTTTTATGGGTGACGTTCGCCACACAGGTACATGCGTGGTCGCTTGCACGCCACGCTCTTAATCTGAACAGTGCCGAGGTTGAGTTGATAACCATCCCAGCCTCTGACGACTTGAAGAGTACATGGGGCGATGAGGTCGCCAGTGTATTAGTATCCGGACAGTCTCCTACGGTGGCCGCTCTGCAGCGAGCGGGTCAATTCGATTTCGCTGCACTTGAAGACGCCATTGAGACACGGTTCGTACGCCAAGCCACAACTGCTGAGAGCATCGAAATTCGAACGGAGAACACCTGTGATCCTGAACAGCTACAGCTCAAAGCTCCGCTCAATGACCTGCCCACAATCCTCGATCGCATAGACCGCTTGAAGGAAAAACTCGTGCTGGACGTCTCTGATATCGTGCTTGAGGTTCTGGACGCTTCAGGTCTATCACGCCAGTTCACGCTTGACAGCACCATGCAGAGCAGGGAAGCCATGATGAACTTAAGAGACCTGTATGAGATGGCTGAACGGTTCGAATCCACTCATGGCAAGGACCTTGGCGAGTCCATCGCATATCTTGAGATACTGGACGAGATGGGGAAGAATCCAGCCAGCGCAAGGATTGTTGCGGATGATGCGATAAGCCTCATGACGATCCACGCCTCAAAAGGTCTGGAATTTAAGGTGGTCTTTGTGACCAACATGGCTAAAAACAAATTCCCGCTATCCAGGGGCGGCGTGGAACCCCTGATACCTGCCCAACTGATGGAACACTACCGCGATCTCTTTGAGCAGGACCACGGTTCAAAATCAAAATTGGCAGCCGCGATCAGGGAACGGAAGCGGGAGATCAAGCTGGAAGAAGAACGCAGGCTCTGCTACATTGCTATGACCCGGGCAAGGGAGCGCCTCTGGCTGACACTTGCAACCCAGTACAACGGGCGGGAGCGGCTACCGTCCATCTTCCTTGAGGAGATCGGATACGACAACTGGGGGGCAACAGACGCTTCCCGGCTGGATATTCCGGGCATCACCTACCTGCATGATGAGCAGATCAAATCAATGGAGAACGTGCGGGATAGCGAGCTGGAACGAGAGAAAGCACGCAGGAAACGGCTGGTCATAGAATCCCTTGACGCGGGTTCGTTTGAGGAGAGTCTGGGGCACCTGCTGGCGTATCATGCGCTCAGGGGTGGCGGCGGTGCTGGTGGTAACGATCCGGGCAATGAGCCGGACTACTTCGAGATCATAACCCGCGACCGGGCGGAACTGGACCCGTGTCCTCATGTCAGGGAGATCATCAAAAGAAACAGGAGTGCCGGGGGTATGCCGGTTCCTGCGGGGATCACCTTCAGCGTCACATCCATCAACACATTCCTCAGCTGCCCCAAAATGTATGAACTGCGTAACGTGCTGAACATGCCGACCCGGGCTATGGAAACCCCAACCGGAGCGATGAACCTCGGGAGTTTTGTGCACCGTGTTCTTGAGGAAGCTGTGAAATTGAAGGTTGAGAGCAGGGAGCAACTGGATGCGGTCTTCTCTGACCTTGCCAAAGAGGATGAGTGGACGGGCGTCGATATCGAGAGGGTCAAACCAATGCTGGACGTTTTCTGGGAGCGCAATAGGGATCGCATCCGGAGCAACCTGATGGTGGAGCAGAAGTTCACAGTGCCGCTTGGCGGTCATCTCTTCAAGGGGGTCATCGATCGGGTGGATCTGATCCCCGGAACCGAGAACGAAGTGGAGATCATCGACTACAAGACCGGGGGTGAACCGGGACCGGGCGAACGGTCAAGACAGCTCTTGTTGTATGCACACGGGTTCAAACACCTGTATCCCGAATACACGGTGCGGCGGCTGAGTCTGGAACTGCTGTCGAAGCCGAGACCGCGGGTGTATGAACTGGATGGTGCCGAGTATGTGAGTCCGGGGGTGGCGCTGCTGGATGCTGGTGTGCTGTCGGAGATGGTGGACGTGGTAGAGAGTATTCTTCGGGATTATTGGCATGGGTTCGACAGGGTGGATGATGAGGGGCAGTGCAAGGACTGTGGGTACAGGCTGTATTGTGGGTGAGTGTGTGGGTTTTTTTGCCACTGATCAGGTGCACCAAGGCGAATTCAACCTGTGCGATACTGATGCGGCGCTGCACTGGATCACAAGCGCGGTAAACGGGTATCACTACTATCAAGATAACACTTAAAACAAGTCAGATATCACCTATGTGATCCAGTGGAAGATCGCAATCTACGTGATTGCAGCGGAACAATCGAGAAGCAGTTTATCCATAATCATCTTGATAAAAAAATGTATACTTGTAGTCAAAGCATCAGAAACTGTCACATAGTACTGCCAGCACCGTTACCCTGCGATTTCTCTCCTTGCACCATTGAAAGGTCGCGGAGATCATTTATAGCCAAAAACTCACGCGCGATAGACGCACCAAGGAATTGCAAGACATCTATGTGTTCAGCACGAAACTGCGGGACTGTTATCATGATGAGATTGGGATATTATATGCT
>QENJ01000125.1 GCA_013374505.1 Candidatus Methanophagaceae archaeon | reverse complement strand
GATTGCGGCATTTACCTTCTTTGTGGGTGCGGCAATGGCAACATCAAGGATGCCTTTTGAGATACCGGAAGCCGACCAGGAGGTAGCTGCCGGACCTCATGTGGAGTATTCGGGAATAGCATTTGGGCTTATCTATGTGATGTGTTACGAGAAAGCGTACATTTTAAGCACACTTATGGTCGTGTTATTCCTTGGTGGTGGTAGTGGGCCAGATATACCTGGTCTGACAGTTCATCTTGGGGATCTTATGGGTATTGTATGGTTCTTATTAAAGGTTATTATCGTAATGACTACTATGTTCGTTCTCCGTACGATATATCCAAGATATAGGTTAGATCAAGGTCTAACCATTGGCTGGGGTGCAATGATTGCTATATCTTTGGTTGCACTCGCATGGTCAATAGTATTTGTATTTATGCAGCAAGGAGGAGTATTATGAAGAAAGTTACAGTTCAGGATCAGGGATTGGTAGAGAAAACAAAGTGTCATGCCGCCGCCATAGGTGTGGCGATGAAAGAGTCGGTATATCCATTGACTGCGACTGTGCAGTATCCGAGACAAAGGAAGAAGATGCCCGATAATTTCCGCGGATACATATTATTCGACCCGGACAAGTGTATAAATTGCTGGGAATGCGCGTTTATCTGTCCCGCGAATGCGATTAGGATGAAAGAAGCGCCGAATAAGAAATATTATCCGACAATAGATTACGGTAAGTGCATCTTTTGCCATTTCTGTATTGATTCCTGCACGGATAGTGCGTTAAGGACAACGAAGATACACGATGTCGCATATAAAGATATGGACGAGATGGTTACGCTTACTGAAGAGATGATTGAACCACCGGAGATAGTTCGTGAGGATACGAAGTTGGTGGAGTACCAGATAGACGATAAGGATTTGCAGATTACGAAGACGCGTGAGGTGGATAATCTATTCGTGGATGAGGTGCCTCCGTCTGTTGAGATTCCTGTGGTGAGCCAGTGCATAGATGGTGCGAGCTGTATTGGCTGCCACGTGTGCGAGTATGTGTGTGGGAGTGGTGCGATTTCGTCTTCTATAGCGAATGGTGTGATGAATATGGCGATAGATACAGATAACTGTACTGGTTGTGGATTGTGTGTTAAAGAATGCACGATGCAGATATTAAAGCTTGTGAGGAAGTGATAAAGATGGCGACTGAGGCAGCAGAATCTAAATGGGAAATAAAAGTACCGGATAAACCGTTAAAGGACAAGTTATATTTCGAGAACCTGAAATCCGTGGTCATAGATACGGAGATATGCAGCCGATGTTTGACCTGCGCCGCAGTATGCCCCGGCGGGATAATCGTAGTGGGGGATAAAGTAGATTTTCCGGATTATGAGACTAAATGTCTTGACTGTGGTGCCTGTGTACGGGTATGCCCGCGATTTGTTTACGAGCCACTAAGCGGTATGGGCTCTTCAACCGCGTTTATTGCAGGGCGATCAAAGAGGTTCGCGGGACAGGATGGTGCAATGGTAACAGAACTTATCGTGTCTGCAATGGAGATGGGCATAATAGATCGTGGTTTGTTTGCGGGTAGGAACGAGAACTGGGAGACTGAGATGTTCCATGTACGCGATCCCGAACAGCTTGCGATTACCACGCTTAGCGGTACGAAATATACTTTTGCGGATGTGCTCCCGGAGTTGAAGAAAGCGGTGAAGTTCACGAAGAACGGTGTGGGTGTAGTTGGTACGCCTTGTATTGTATCCGGTGTTAGAAAACTGCAGCAGGAGTACCCTATTTTCCGTGAGAAGGTAAAGCTCGTAGTGGGGTTGTTCTGTACCGAGAATTTCCATTACTCGGCTATTTCACAATACTTGCGTGATAAAGGTGTGGATTTCTCGAAACTCGTTAAAACCGACATAACCATGGGTAAGTTCATCGCGACTATGACGGATAGTGAAGTAAAATTCAAGGTGAAGGCACTTGAAGAGATACTACCGAGTGGCTGCAACGTTTGCTGTGACTTTACTGCGGTGGAAGCAGATGTGAGTGTGGGTAGCGTGGGTAGTGTACCCGGATACTCCACGATTTCGGTGCGAGAAGCGATTGCGGTGAAGATTCTAGATTATATTAAAGAGCAGGGGTATGCGGAGTTCGGTGAGGGCGACCCCGGACAGTTGGGTTTCCTTGTCGGGCATAAGAAGAAGCGGGCAGAGAATCTGAAGAAGTGATTGTGGAAGAGTTGGGAAACCGCGAGATTTCACTAGATTAGCACACGAAATTGGAGTTGATAGGGGATAGTATAGCTAATATAGTATTGAAATAGGGAAAAATACGATGGGATGCAACAAATATAGAAGCGGAAAAATCATAGGGCGCAACGTAAAATGTTTAACCGGCACGGTTATAGTAATATTAGCGCTACTGGCACTAAGCCCTGTAAGCGAAGCGGGAACTATAACAGTTGGACATACGGTTGGCGCAGATTATTGGGACATCTAGTGTAGCGTTTCCAAATCAACATATCACTAAACATTTGCCACTACCCCTCCTGGAAACTCATCCATTTTATATCTCCATTTAAAACCACCGGCATTTGATTTAGCTCATCGAAGTATTTGAGAATACGTTCTTTGAGTTCTTCTTTTGATGAAACTCGTAGGCCTCTAAGAAAACTTCTTGTCATTTTGCTGAAGAGACACTCAATAATGTTGAGCCAAGAAGCATGTGTTGGCGTGAATACAAAAGAGAATCGGTTTGGCACCGTTAATACGATAATCCCTGGTCTCTTTGGATGTGTGCGATGAAGGGTTATCGAGAGTTATTACGATCTTCATCTTAGATGGAATGGTATGGTCCAAATATTTGAGATATTCTATGAATTCTTTGCTGCGGTGACATTCAAAGACTTTTACATAGAGTTATCCTGTGAGCAAATCAATACCCGCCAGTAGCGAGAGTATTCCCTATCGTTTATACTCATAATCCCTGCTTATGCTCGGATACAGCCCTGGTACAGGCGGTAAATCGGGAGCAACATTTCCTATTGCCTGTATTCAGGGCTTTTCATCATAGGAAATATATGCCATGAAAACGTCTTCACCATTATTTGCTTTCTCTCGTAGAACTTCTACCTGTTTATATGTGTGGAGAACCACAGCACTCTTGATTTTAAACTTGGGATCGCGGCGTTCAAGATTTCCCGCGATTTTATGATGTTTGATGTCGCTTTTACTCAATATCTTTGAGACTGTCCAGCCAGAAATTTTGGATAACTCTAAAAAGCCTTGTTCGGTACAATTATCACGTATATGCCGTGTCAAAGCACGATTAGTCCAGAGTTCGGATGCGTAACCATAATCCTTTGGTTTTGAGCACGCTAATGATATTATCCACAGTAATCAGTAACGGGTAATCATACACTTCCCTCAGCCCGTTGTATATGCTGAACAGATTTCCCCTCCCGTAGTCTATTATTGCGATCCTAAACCTTTTTAAAAAAAGAAAGCTTTACTAAAGAAATTATGACAGTAAATAGACATCACACAGCCGTATTCATAGTCATCACAATAACTCTGCTTTCTACCGGAGCAGCGGCGATGATCTACGAAGTCGTCCTTTTAAGGGAATTTACACTACTCCTAGGCTCTTCTTTTTATTCCGGCTCGATAGTTTTAGCTTCGATAATGGGCGGCCTCGCAGTTGGCAGCCTCGTCATCGGCAAACTCTCTGATAGAACCCGGAATCCATTCCTTCTGCTTTTCGTCTTAGAAATGCTTATAGCCCTTATTTCCCTTGTTATCGTACCACTTACGAGGAGACTCGCACTTTACGACACGTGGCTGCTAACAGACGGAATAATTTACGCATTCGAGTTCATCAATCTCAATCCCACTTCATGGCATATTCTGCTACTTTACGGCTCCTGCATTTTGCTCCTCCCCGCCATATTGATGGGTGGAGAACTCCCGGTAGCCATAAACATCCTGTCAAAATACAAAACGGAAAAAATCGGCGAAGTATCTGGATATTCATATTTCTTGGATACCATTGGAGGAGTAGCAGGGGCGATTTCTGCAGGGTTCATAATGATTCCTCTATTCGGCTCAATAACGACAGTACACATCGGAGGAATCCTGAATGCAACAGGAGCAGTGAGTGTGGCGCTGTTCATGATATTCTTTCGGCGTTCTGAAATCACCGCAACGACACAAACAGAACACCCGCGAAATAATCGGGTGGTTCTTTCCGCAATTATAATCGTACTGGTTTTTTTTCTCTCGCTCTTTGCTCTGGGCTACCACAAGGCAGAGCAGTTGGAATATACCACAGTTGGGGATTTGTATCGTGGACAGGTTATCCTTGAGCGAACACAGAGCAGATACCAGACGATAACAGTAATAGACCACGACATTCTTGGACGTGTTCTGTTCCTGGATGGCAGCGTGCAAATATCAGAGAGTGATGATGAACCATATTCGGAGGCGCTGGTATTCCCAGCCGCAGTTACTTTACTGAATAACGCACATAATCTTGATGTCCTCATCATTGGCGGTGGCGACCTTGGCGTCTTAGAAGTATTAACGAGGTTCTCTGATGACAAAATAGGAAATATAACACTCGTGGATTTAGACCCGGAAGTAATAGAAATATCAAAGAAATATTTGGTAAGCATACATAATGATTCATGGAATGATCATAGATATGAGTATGTGGCGATGGACGGAAGAAAATATATTGAAGAAGCGATTGAATGTAATAAAAAATTTAACCTAGTCATTTTAGACCTCCCAGACCCCAACAACGATATTCTCGCAACTTTTTATTCGCAGGAGTTCTATAATGACGTTTATTCATTGCTGGATGAAGATGGAATGATGGCTACGCAGGCTA
>QENJ01000306.1 GCA_013374505.1 Candidatus Methanophagaceae archaeon | reverse complement strand
CTGCATCTATAAGTTTAGAACTAAATTCCCGCACTATAAAGATGTCTTTAAGTCCATATCTTCAATGCTAATCTCGTATTCTTTTTCCAGTGCTTTAAGGTGCACTTTTAACTGCGGTTCCTGGCTCTTCGAGAAGGTAATAGCGTTTGTAAGTTCATTCACACTAAAAGGGAACTTCGCGTTCTTGAGTTCTTTTGAAAACCTCTTCAGAAGCGCCTTAGACGGGAGGTAGAGCGTGACCGAATAATTCCGTTTTATATTAACTGCCTTCTTTTTGCGCTTGGTGACCTGTGCTTTCTTCAAAAAAACGCTTCGGGCGTCTTTTGGTAGCTTCCGAAACGAAGAGCCGGGGTGCTTTACCAGTATTGGCACCAGTTCCGAGCTTTCTAATCGCGAATACAAATTATCCTGAGACCGTACTATTTTGAGTTCAGGTGATATATCTGTCACGATGAATTCAGCCGGAAGTTTTAGTGACTCCGCGCATTCCAGGAGTCCGAAACCCTCGAATAACGTGAATGTTTCCGCGTGTGCCGTCCATTCTTCGAGATCGGTCACGATATTCGGTGGCAGTGCGTTATCCGCGACTTCTTCCAGTAGTGCGGTTACATTCAGTCCCTCGTGCTCGGCTAATTGCGCGGCGACCTTATTCTTCTTCAATTTCAGCACGATAGCGACATCATCGGCAAGCACATCGGCGAACCGCGTAAGTTGGGTCATCACACTGATAGGATAGAGTTCAGAATCCACATGTATCTCAAATGTCGGCAGTACCGTAACACGTGGCTTTCTGATTTCTCGTTTCATCACACGCAGAAACCGCTCTGTTACCCGGAACGCCTTAATCTTGTTTATTGACGGGTATATTTTCTGATCCTCTTCCTTATCATACGCTAAGTCCACATAGCGCATTGTGAGTGGGATATTCTCCAGGAATCGCTCTACATAACGGCCCTCCACTCGTTCAAATGCGTCAGGAGCATTTTCAGGAATTTCTTCGCTTGGCCCCCACCGTTTTTTACTCACTCGGAAATTACCATATCTTCCTTTAGCCCACCATCGCTCCCGGACCTTTATATTTTGCGGTATGAGAAAATACGGATGTTCTTTCTTCAAGTATCGGCAGAAAGATGCGGTGCTGTACCAGACACCGCTATTGCACTCTTTAAGCAGTTCAAGAAGATGCCGTCTTGCTTTGTCGAATCGTATCGTGGGGACCACGCCTGTCGCACATCCGAACCTCTCGAAACCGTCGAGAACACTGAAAGGGCATGTATTGGAGAAGAACTCATTGTCCGAGTTGTCGTATCTTTTGATTAGTGCATTTAATATGTATTCTTCCTGCTCAATCAGAGACGACAGCAAAAACTGGTCGTAGGTCTGTTCCTGGAACATTATGTAATTGTCTGGATAAGACGGTTCTGTACTGGTATAGCCCATATATTCTCCTTCTGTCTCATAACGGACAAAACCCAGTAGCAGTGCCAAATGGTCAATGAAATCTATCCACGGTGAGGTACCGGTAATTTTTACCTGCTTCTGTGTTTCCGGGTCGCCCATCAATTTCGCCAATCGCTTAATATCCGTTTTCGACAGGTCGTTGCTCCGATGTGTCCGTTTCACTTCCCGTTCTCGGGTGTAGTTAACAAATGTATGGACATCTCTGCGAAGTTCACTTCGGTTTGAGACGACATTCAGTTCATTTATGTTAGTAACCGGCTTCAGATCCATATCATTCACGGCTGTTTTGCCCTCCCGTATTCACGTCATTCACTGTTTTTATCACATATCCAGACCGTTCCACAAAACTCCGGATTGCCGGGAATGCCTCACAAGGAAATGCGATAAACTCTTTTGCAAGCGGTATAACCTTTTTGTGGTCGTGAAACGACTGCTGTAGTTTTACCATCAGGCCGATGTCACTTACACGTGCAACCATCAGGTTATCATGGATAATAATCTTACCCCAGTTTTCGTCTACCTTTTCCAGGACTGCACGAAATAGCGCGGAATTATGCTTCAGCCACTGAGTTTGCGGATGGTTGCGAACGTTCAGAGGTGCGTTGCCGGTCGCGATCAGGTCCGGGCTAATTTGCAATCGTGAATCCACAACCGTCATCGTTGCAATCTGTGCTAACACCTCCAGAGTTTCATACGGTACTTTTTCGAGGTCTAGTTCAACTGTTCCATCTCCTTGCACAGTCTGGTAACTCTCGGGTGTCACCGTGCTCGCATCCAAGGTCTCCGCAGGTCGGTAATACGATTTCCCCTGGAGTTTTTGTTTTGACAGGTAGCCCCATTTCCAGCCTGTCTCACAGATCGTCTGGCTGTCCGGGGCTTCTTCCTCGGTGTACAGGATGCGCCATAAACTTGATAACTCGTCCGGTAGAATCCATTCGTTCCGGTTCAGTTGTGACAGGGCATAGGTGACCAGTTGAATCGGGGAAACAACCTCTTCTCTGTATCCTCTTTCCGGAAGTGCCGATTGCTTCCATGATTCTATCTGCCATTTTTTTAGATATTTCGTGCGAAATTCATGTACGCCTATGTGCAGTTTACCATTAGAGAGTTCGAGGTCATAGCCCAGGGATTCTTTTGGTATCTGCGTGCCTGTTATAACCTGTTTAATCTTACGCCGGAGTATAGTCCCTCGATCCTTCCCGCGGGTATCACATGTCCGAGCGGACTCGAAAGGAGACGTAAGAAACTGATGGAACTCCTCGGGAAAGTCGAATTGCCATCGTTCCAGTTTTGTGGTTCGCCAGCTATCATGACCTTCAGCAATGAGTAGCACGCCCTTACGCATCAAAGAAGTCCGTACATTTTTAAAGATGTCCTTGTACTGCGAGGCAAAGGATTGGTAACGCCATGAATCCGAGTCACTTTCCTGATCGGCGTAGAGGTACTTGAAGAATGTGACATCCACGGAGTCGTTTATCAATTTCAAGATGTGTAATAATACTATTTCGTCCTGTGTTAATGAACTGATCGCCGAACTTAATCCTTTCTCTGACAGGAAAACCGTTTCAAAGAGCGCGGTGGATGCGACTTCTTCGGATGAAAAGCCACGGCTCTTGCATATAGCCTTTAAATCAGCGGCTGTTAACACTTTGTCGTACATATCCCGGAGCATCTCTTTGGGTTCCATGTGGTTGTTTTTGTCTCCGATAGTTTGTTTATACAAGATATTTGTGACTACACAATTAAAACTGTTTCTGAATGTATGTTATCCATTGCGGAACTTCCGTAAACGACTCGGATTCAAGCCGCCAAAGCAGGATACACAAATATCTTATCTTCTGGATATTCCACCCTCATGAACTCTTCAAGGAACTCCTTGTAAACCTCAGTTGGCTCAATATCCAGTTCCGGATGGAACATCTTTGCAAACAGAGCCATCGCAAACGGTTGCTCCATACCGTATAAGGTACTATGCGGCACAACATACACGTTATTATCGTTGACGGCATTCAAGCTATCCCAACCTTTCCCATCCAGCAGGTCCTCTATTAGACTTTCGGGTTCTGTTTCGCTATCCCAACCATCAATGTGGCCAACTTTCATTATGATTATGTCCGGTTCCTCACACAAAACCCATTCCGCGCTCACCTTAGGATACTTGGTCGTCAAGTTTGCGACGTTTTTGCCGCCCGTCATCTCGCACAGGTCATTATCTGTTGTTCCCAGCCCAAAAGTCGGGATTTCGCTTTTCAACCCTATTGCTTTCGTTTTTGTCATAAATACCGCGGGTCTTTCTTTGCCACTTACTGCCTCTTCAATAAGCACTTTGTAGTCCTCGCACCACTTGAGATACTTTGAAGCGTTTTCTTCGCTGTCCAGCAGTATAGAAAGTTTAGATAGCTCTGCGGGCATGTCCTCGGGATTATAAAGATTCAAACCCGTTACGGGTATGCCAAACGGCTCGAGCTTTTCTGCTGCTATTTCTACTTTGGCACCATACTTTGTGTATGTGATCACTAAAATGTAACCACACTTAGAATTCAAGTCCACAATTTCTTCCCATTCCACTTCTTCCCATGTCCCGACAAGAGCTTGCTTTGACATCTCCGGGAAGTAAAATGTTTTCTCCTGGACGGTGTCAATAATCCCTACGACCTTATCGCCCGCACCCAAAATCTTCACGGCTTCGCCAGCATCGGAATTAAGCACGACAATACCAGTTATCGGTTTGTAGATCGTCACAGTCCTATTAGCAGAATCCATAATCTGCCGTGGATACTGAGGATAATAACTCACCGATTCCTTCAGCTCTTCTACAGAAAGATGCGCCACGTCCTCGCCTAAAAACTCAGCTCTGAGATACTGCATGAGTTCAGAGACAAGCACTTCTTTCGCTACTGCGTCCGTATCTAAAGACACGTTATTTTGGTTTTGCGCTACCGCTGACATAACAGTCACCAGAAAACAAGCCGCAAGACACATCAGTACCAGTAGACCTACCAATGTTCTATTGCCATTCATCGTTCACTACCTCCTTTGAAGTTGCCCCTTCGTCTCCCGAACAAGATCATATATGCAACCGTAAACAAACCCGTAAGTGCAAATACTGCTTTGAAGCCCGGTGTGGACGGAGAAGGTGCAGGTGTTGGTGTTGGTGCAGGTCTGGAGGAAGGTGTTGGTGTCTCCGCATTCCGCTCAGAATCATCTGTTTGCTCTATATCGCCTGTTGTCCCATTCAAAGCATCGTACCACGTTCCCATGAGCGTTCCACGCCCTTCTGACGGTGCACGCACGTCATATTTTAGCGAGGTCTCGTTTATCACAACGAAGACAACCTTTTGGCCTGACCTGTAGGTACGATTAGAAGGATGCGTAGTGCGGCTGAATGTAAACCCCTCAGGAATCGTCTCCACGACACCACCGATTTGGAACCCCGAT
>QENJ01000305.1 GCA_013374505.1 Candidatus Methanophagaceae archaeon | reverse complement strand
AAATACAGGGGAAGTTCTCGAGACGTTATCTGGTGGTGGAAATTGGTTCGTTTTTCCAGGATGTGCATTCGATGGGCAGTACCTTTGGTGCAATTGGTATGATCATAATGCAGTAATGCCCATTGCACAAATAGATGTCGGAGAACGAGACACTACGGAAGTGAAAATAGGTATTATGCAGGCATTGACCGGAGACTTGGGCACCTACGGTGGACCCATGACCGATGCGATGAAACTGGCGGTGAAAGAAGTGAACGAAAATGGAGGTGTACTCGGTGTAAATTTTAAGGTGATAGTAGAGGATACGCAGACGTCAGAAAACCTTGCCGTGGACGCAGCAAATAAACTCGTTGAGGTATATAAAGTACCAGCAATAATCGGAACAACGAGTAGTGGACCCAGCATGGCGATCCTAGACATCACAACGGGCAACGGCGTTATTCAGATTTCGTCATCTAATACTGCGCCTGATTTCTCCACATACGAGGACAATGACCTATATTTCAGGACATGTCCATCCGATACGTTGCAGGGAAAAGCAATGGCAAGGCTCGCAATCAATGAAGGATACACAACTGCAAGTACGCTTGTGATGAACAATCCGTATGGCGTAGGTGTTGAGGCGGTATTCAAGGACGAGTTTGATACACTCGGCGGAGTGGTCTTGGAATCGGTGAGATACGACCCATCAGCCACTATTTTCGACTCGGAAGTTGTGAAAGCCTGCAAGCCAAAGCCTGAGTTCGTTATGCTATGTTCGTATCCTGAGACGGGTAGTGTAATCCTAAAATCTGCTTACGAGAAAGGGTATATTGACAACATAGATTGGCTGCTTTACGAAGGGCTCAGGGATGAGACACTGGCAGAGATGGTAGGCAAGGACGAAGCAGGAAACTACATCATAGCAGGATTAAAAGGTACAACGCCCGATCCAAGAGTGGCAGGTCCTGCATACGGAAGTTTCAAAGAGAAATACGAAGCCGTGTACAAAAAGGAAGTTACCACCTATTGCTCTAACAGTTATGATGCAATGGCATTGGTAGCACTTGCGATAGAGAAAGCGGGAAATGCCACCGGAACAGCTATCCGGGACAGTATGAGGGAAATTGCGAATCCGCCTGGCGAAGAGGTCACTGACATCGGCGAAGCGTTACTACTTATCCGTGAAGGGAAAGATATCAACTACCAGGGTGCTTCCAGTGAAATAACCTTCGATGAGAATGGCGATGTTCACTACATCCGCTGCAACGGTAGGCGTCCATTCCCCCAAAATAGTGCCATCAACTGAGCTCACCTTGTAAATTACTGAGTGAATAGAGGTATTTGAATAATTCCAAGACACATACCACAGATTAACACCATCCCAAGCCAAACCGCAGGAATCAACAGAAGGAGCAGGAATCGTCCGCACGATGTCACCAAAACTCATTACGCTAAGTGGTGTTCCTTGCTGAGATTCTTGAAATGCTCTCAGCTCGGCTTGTTTCCGCTGTACAATTGCCTTTTCGTAAGTTTGATTTTCTTCAATAATAGCGACACATTCAGCGGAATTTGCGCTTGCAATTCCCATAAAATGTGGCGGCACGAAGGAACTAATGCCTTTTCCTCCGCTTTCACGTATCCCTTTTTCCATATCTCCTATACTATGCACCACTACGCTACTTGCAACTATCACTATGACTAACAAGATTGCCAATGCCGTCAACCCAACTTTATTTCTCATTCTTTCATAACACCGCCTAATCTTTTCCCACTATACCTTCTTTACAACCAGATTAACCTCAACGTCAGCACCTGCTATGTTTACTATGCCCGCTTCTTTACGGTTTCGCAAAGGGATTGATAACTGTCCCGTTTTATCCATATATGCGAAGCAATGCACCCGTTTTTCCTCTTCCGCTTCTTCGATCATAAAAACCGCCTTGATTGGTCTCATAGGCAGTTTGCCTTTTAAATCTTTCGGGTCATATAAAACGAATAATGCACATGTAATCCGGGAACTAATAGAGCGTTAGGCAGAAATATCAGAGTTGACAGTGGAATGACTCAGAAGCGGAGGTGCGGAGTGGAGCGGAACGTAGCACCGGAGTTGGAGGGTCATGGAACGGTGGGTCGCCATGCTGAACTATATGTTTTATGTTAAAGATGCGTGTGCCGGTTCATATATGCGATTTTAAGACACTCTTTTCAATACAAAGGTAGGTTTACTATCTCCTCCTGCTTTTTCCTCCCGTGCTATTGCAACGTAACCAGCACTTCAATTACACCGGTGCCCGAATCAAGCGGTTCCAGTGCCTTGCCAAGAATCGTACCTATCTGCGGGTTGGTCGCTTTCATCGCATGTCCCCGCGTATCCGAAGTTGTGAGTAGGTCGCCGGGCTTTACCGAAGCGTAACTCGCATCCACTTTGCACGGCACACGACCTGCAACGGCAATGAGTTTCTCGCCTGCGTTGCCGGTTTCGTTTGCGCCAAGCGATACGCCCGGTGCTGTGGACACGATACCTGCTACTGTGGTGTCATAAGCTGTGATGGAACTTTGCAGTTTGCTATCTTCTCCGATGACCATTACGGTGCCGGGTTCTACATCTTCGTCCACTGCGAAGTATTCGGCTACATCACCACCGCCACCTTCGTACCTGAGGGCATACATATAATCATCGGTGCATACTCCGTATCTGTGATCTGACCTGCCGGTGTTTGCATAGATTCCGTCTGATTCAGCACTGTATGCATCAACACCACGGCTGTTCTCGCCATAGGTCCAAGCATAAACACCTGTGCTGTAGTTACCATGGGTAAATGCATAAACACCTGTGCTGTAGTTACCATGGGTATATGCAATAACACCACCGCTATGATTGCCCCCGGTAGATGCAGAAACACCATCGCTGTTGTCGCCATATGTTCTTGTACCAACACCATCGCTGTTGTCGCCATCAGTAAATGCAGAAACTCCGTCGCTGAAGTTACCATATGTCTTTGCAGAAACCCCCGCGCTGTCTTCACCGTAGGTCCTGGCAGAAAAACCATCGCTGCTGTCACCATTGGTCTGTGCATAAACACCACGGCTTTTGTTGCCAGAGGTATGTGCAGTAACCCCATCGCTCTTGTTGCCATAGGTCTCAGCAGTAATCCCATCACTGCTGTCGCCAAAGGTCCAAGCAGTAACACCACCGCTGCCGTAGCCCCTGGTAAATGCAGTAACACCACCGCTGCCGTAGCCCCTGGTAAATGCAGTAACACCATCGCTAAAGTTGCCAGAGGTATATGCATAAAAACCATTGCTGCTGTCTCCAGAGGTATATGCATGAAAAGCATTGCTGTAGTTGCCAGAGGTTGATGCAGAAATACCTTTACTCCAGTCACCATGCAAGAGGCCGTCACCATAGGTATTCGTAACATACAAAACGGCACCCGAAACAGAACCATTAATCACCGCTCCCGGTTTAAGGCTAAGCGCATAAGGCACCGCACTCAGTTCATACCTTGGCATCATCTCAAAATCCGTGCCGACCGTTATCCCAAGCCAGAGTTCTCTGCCATCAAAGTAGCTCTGATTAAAATCTATATGCGTATTAAATAGCCCATCGGTAACCTTTACCGTGTGCGTATCCGTGTCCAGAGCCGTGCCTCCCGTAGCAACATCATATGATCTAAAGGCCATGGTGTACGTCCCACTCAGTGGCTCGCTTGCATTATCCGTCAGCTTACCCTGGTAATTGATGCTCGCGGTCACATCCGAAGCCGACACCAGGATTAACGCATCTCCAATGTCTTTGGCGTTTCTGGCGTCATCACTGCCAATGCCGAATGCAGCAGCCGAAACGAGAATTGCAAGAACCCCAAGTGCTGCTACTACACCAATTCCCAAAATCTTTTTATTCTTAGTTTTATTCATTTTTTTGTATTCCCCCTTTTGTTTCTCTTTTTAGCTTCTCTCTTCTACCGTTCACAAGTTCTTTCTGTGTATTTGTATAGTTATTATTAAAAACCACGAGATTAACACAAGAATTTAGGGTTAATAAGGATGGGATAGCCAATAGTTCATTAAAACCCGATTCCTATTATTGTTTTCTCGTGAAAATCTGCGTAATCTTGTGGTTTGCTAAATAAATACAAAAACTTCAATCAAACTGCTTCGCAACTCCCAGAGAGTCATCTATAGAAGCTGTCCAACAATCGGAAATCAGGCGAAAAAGAAAGGCTATTAACGCTTTAAATCAAAAAAGAAGCAAAATTTTCAGCGTCAAAAGCAATTGTGGGACAACCTCTATAACTGCTAAAATCGTTGTTTTCTAATAAGCCACTTCCACAACGGAATGCACATTATTGTATAGTCCTTAACCTTCAATTCCTCCTCATAATCCCATGTTATCATGCACAATTTTTTGCACTCGAACTCGCCTGAAACCTTTAACAAAGCTGCCACTTCGCGTTTCCCTATTTCGGCACTATCCGCGGCATAAGTTACTTGAAGCTTTTCTATGTAACTATAACCCATACTATTTTCTTTCCAAACTTCTTCCCTTCTGATTTCAAAATTTTCATTGTATCATAAAAGATCTAAAAATTCTTCTACCGTTAAACCTGCCTCCTTTATTATAGCCCTTATTGTTCCCTTCGCTATCTCGGGATGGTCTGTAACTGTTAACGGCTTTCGATATGGAGGTCTCAATTGCACATGACTTCCCTTTTGATCACGAACATAATATCCAATCTTAGATAGCGCCTTGATAACGCCCTTACCAGAAACTACAAGCAGTTTCATATTCATACATGCACAGCTACAAAAGTCTCCTTTACGCCTTCTCGGTGTTCTATAGGTATGCCGTTTTCTGCTAATGCACTGAGATGCAATTCGATTGCTTCAGCTATGTTTTTCTTCGCCTCTTCTTCGGTTTTACCCTGTGAGAT
>QENJ01000124.1 GCA_013374505.1 Candidatus Methanophagaceae archaeon | reverse complement strand
TTTCATGGCGGAAACCGCAGCGATACTGAATCCCGCTAAAAAAGTTGTCATTCCCGACAGGGGTGCGATATGCCCTATGGCACAGCAGTTACCCGCAGACTCTTTACTCGCTGCCAAACGAGAACATCCTGATGCTGAAGTAGTCCTGTACGTGAACACGCTTGCAGAAAGCAAAGCACTTGCCGACTGTATCTGTACTTCCGCGAATGCACGGAAGATAGTTAATGCTATGGACACACAGACAATACTATTTGGTCCCGACCGCAATTTGGCATATCACGCACAACAGGCGACTACAAAGACGATTATACCTGTTCCGGAGCACGGGCTTTGCCCTTCGCATCACCAGATAGTGATGGACGACTTATTAACTGCTAAGAGTGCGCATCCTGATGCAAAAGTTATTGTTCATCCCGAGTGCATTCCTAAAGTTCAGGACAGTGCGGATTACATCGCGTCAACCAGCGGCATGGTGAAGATTTGCCGTGAAGAAGCGGCTGATGAGTTCCTGATTGGCACGGAAGTAGGACTACTTTACCGGCTCAAGAAGGAGACACCGGAAAAGAGATTCTATCCCATCTCCAATACCGCTGTATGTCCACAGATGAAGATGCACACATTAGCGAATATAGAAACGGCATTGGAAAACGAGGAGCCGGTAGTTGTTGTTCCTTCGGAAACGGCAAGGAAAGCGAAGAAAGCGATAGAGCGGATGCTTGCGATTTCGTGATACAAAAACAGCAAAAAATAGAAAAGTAAAGAATGGTTTGTTTACAATTTGCTTTCAGGCTCTTACCAAGTTAGTCCCACATTTCGGGCATGTCTGCTGATAGCATGGCACTCCCGCTTGATGTGGTGCCGCATATCCGCAATTGGGACAGCGACATTCACCGCCTGTGCCTGAAGCATTGCCGCCCATTCTACCTCGACCTTGACCTTGCCCTCTTCCGCCACCTTGACCTTGACCTCTTCCGCCACCTTGACCCATTCCACTCATCTTACCTTTTTCACCTCTTATTACAACTAACTAATGCCTGTGCTCCTCACAAGCGTCTTTATCCGAGACCTCATGAAGCAACCCCGCCTGAAACGCTTTTAAAACGTCGCTCACGGTTGTTCCGTCCGAATTAGCACCTACATACACCTCAATACCGAACTGCTCGAACATACTTATCGCTCGAGGTCCCAACCCCTGGCAGAGCATCACCTCTACACCCGCCTCTGCCAAAATCTCTGGTGCCTGTTTAACACCACCAAAATGTTCACTTGTGTTTGGCAATACTTTCACATCATTTGTTTTCAGATCTACAACCGTGAAAGTAGGTGATCGCCCAAAATGTCCGCCCACTGTCTCTTCTAAACCACTATCTCCCATTGTCGGTACGCCTATCTTCATCTTATCCCCTCCTTTTTTAACTCCGATATTTTATTCTTTACTTCCTCTAATTCATTCTCCAACCTACTCGTCAGGTTCGATAACTCTTCGAGTTCTTCTTCTCTACTCTGCGGTGTTACTGTTAGTGCCGCTTGTGAAGGCTGTTGCATCTTGCCCATACCCGCATGAGCCGGCGCTGTCGAAGTACCAGTCTCCGCTAACTTACCGCTTTTGTACATCTCAATAGCTTCTTGAACCGTGCCATACGCACCCGTTGCGACCTTCACACTTGCTGTGGACAGCACCTGAAACGCATTAGGACCTATGTTCCCTGAAATTACTACATCCACACCTTTATTCACCATTGCTTGCGCCGCTTGAATCCCTGCTCCTCCTGGTGCGGCAATGGCTTCGTTTGCCATCGTGTCAAAAGCCATTGTATCCGAATCCACGATCACGAAGTTCTGACACCGACCAAACCTTGGATCTACCGGTGCATTTAAATCACTTCCTGTCGCGGTTACACATATCTTCATCTTTTTTTCTCCTTCTCTATTAATCTAAACATCTAGCCCTCGCATGAATATATATTCATAAGCATATAACGCTTTCAATTTTTAGGCTCCTTACCTTCCACATATGTCCTTACGTTTTTCACTATGTGCTCAAATGCCTCTTGCACTTTCAAGTCCTTTTGTAGTACAAAAGGAGTTCCCGCATCGGTAGCTTCTACCACTTTTGGGTCCAGCGGCACCCTGCCGAGGAAAGGAACGTCTAAATCCGTCGCTGCCCGCTCTCCGCCGCCATACTTGAATATGTTTATCTCCTCTCCACAATGTGGACATACAAAACCGCTCATGTTCTCTATTATCCCTATAACCGGCACTTTCAGCACCCGTGAAAAATCTACGGCCTTCCGCGAATCCAGCAGTGCTAAATCTTGTGGCGTTGTAACTATTATCGCACCATCTACATCCTTTATCAGTTGCGCAACACTTAGTGGTTCGTCACCCGTCCCCGGTGGCAGGTCAACTATCATATAGTCCAGCTCGCCCCAATCTACATCAGAAATGAATTGCCTTATCGCTGTCATCTTCATCGGTCCCCGCCAGATGATTGCTGAATCAGGACGTGGTAGCAGGAATCCAATAGACATAGCTTTCAGACGTGGCGTGACGGAAACCGGGTACATTTTCTCACCTGCGGGTTCCGGTCGTTTGTCCTCTATGCCCAGTATCTTCGGCACGTCAGGTCCGTGTATATCGGCATCCATTAAACCCACGTCTAAACCCGCCATGCCAAGAGCAAACGCAAGATTCGCTGCCACTGTTGTTTTACCTACTCCGCCTTTTCCGCTCATCACCATTATCTTGTGCTTTATCTTATCCATGCTCGCTTTCACTGCTGCTTCTTCCTCTTCCATCCGATTCTTCTTCTTTTCTTCTACCATTCTCTTTCCTCTAATCTGCAAACAGATTGAAATTAACCCTGTGGTCAGTTTCCACGTTTCCTGCCCCACCCGCAGGGAGGCACTCGCCGGTCTTGCAAAGGCACAGGTATCTCAGTATCTTTCACTACTATTACATAATTGCCGCCTTCTATCCTTATAGCTTTACCTTCGATAAGTGCCTGTGCGATTTTACGGTGTGATTCGCTTATTATCCGGTGGAACGTAGGTTGTGAAACACCCATCCGCTCCGCAGCCGCTGCCTGGTCCATCCGTAAATAGTCTTTCAGCCGTATGCTCTCCAGCTCCTCTACCTTTAATATCTCATCATCCACATTGGGGGGAATACCTTTACCACACATCTTCGGTTCGAAATACAGGAAATTCGGCTGGAAGCCCACACAGCGTCTCCGTCTCACACCTCGCATCTTCTTGTATGAATATATATTCAGCTTGCTATAAATAGTTTCGGATTTTGCTCGCACGCAAGTAGAAGCAGAAAGAAGAAGATATTTAAGGATGGAATATAAAAAAGTGACAAGAGATATGCCAACAAAAAAAGAGGCTGCGGATAAAACGTTGGACTGCCCCAAATGTTGGGTAGCCATGGAAAAAGAAGAAGTCGAAATCCTGGGTCCGAACATCGTTATAGATATTTGCCCCGACTGTGGCGGTATCTGGTTAGACCGTAGTGAATTGAACAAACTGCTGAAAGATAGAAAACTATCTAATTATTTGACCAAGCATATCGGGACACAGAGCAAGAGCCAATTAGTATGCCCCAGATGCGGCTGGTTAATGGACCTCGAGCCGGCAGAAGAGGTAGAGGTGGATGTGTGCTTGAAGTGTGGCGGTGTCTGGCTCGATTATGGCGAGTTAGAGAAATTGAGGGAGATTTCGAAGGCAGGATTTGAAGGTGATGAGCTTGCAAAGGATGTAGAGCGATGGGAAGAGGGGTCTAAAAAGGGGCGTCAATCGGCACTTTCGAGGCTGTTCAGGCGCTAATCACGTAAATACTGAGAAGTATGTGATTTCAAATAATAACCTATAGCACTTTGCCGCACGTGTACCGAATCGAACGGTAAGCTTTTTATTATGAATTATTAAAAGGCTTATTTAGGTGATAATATGAAAGGCTTAAAGTCGAAGATAACGAAAGCGTTACCTGCCGGTGCACGTTTAGACTGCGTGGATAATACAGGCGCAAAAGTGGTGCAAATAATAGCGGTGAAGGGCTATCGAGGGGTAAAGAACAGGTATCCAAAAGCAGGAGTCGGTGATATGATAGTGATAACAGTGAAAAAGGGAAGACCAGAGATAAAAAAGCAGATACTGAAAGCGGTGATAATACGACAGAGGAAAGAATACAGACGGTCTTCAGGGATGCGTGTGAAGTTCGAGGATAATGCGGCCGTTATCGTGGATGACAAGGGTGCGCCAAAGGGTTCCGAGATAAGAGGCCCGGTAGCAAGAGAAGCAGTGGAGCGGTTTTCTGCGATAGCATCTGCAGCTACTATGATTGTGTAGGGTCTCATGCCCGTGGCGGGGGTTACCGAGTGGACAAAGGTGGCAGACTCAAGATCTGCTCCCGTAGGGGTACGCAGGTTCGAATCCTGCCCCCCGCATATGATAATTGGAGTCCATTCACCCAATCCACCTGTTTTTACGCTAATAGTAAGCTAAGTCTCTCAGCCAGTTTGTTAGATTAATAACGCTTTATGATATAGGTTGTGCCACTTTTAGTTAGCACCTGAATTTTAGCGATTATAGGCACTATGTAGCACTATGTAATAATTCACCTCTTCATAAGTAACAATTGCTTCTTAATCGCTCTTAAAAGTTCCTATCTCACCTTACTTTTATCGTAAAGTTGGAAAATACAACAAGAAAGCCATCCATTATTTTAGTGCGTAGAATAGCATAGTGCCCAATAGGCATTATGTTCTATAAATAGTTATCGCTAATATCGGCTTATTGTCGAAAACAATGCACATATGCAGAGATTCAGGACATAGTGCCTATAAAGCCAAAAATTCAGGTTAGCAGTATATCGTGTCCTGTCAACCATGAGGACGGTACCGGTAATTTTTGAATACGCTTGTTCCTATCTTTAGAT
>QENJ01000357.1 GCA_013374505.1 Candidatus Methanophagaceae archaeon | reverse complement strand
GGACGTAGGCGTGAAGAACTTGAAATTATATACACCAAGAGGAGGAGTGGAATAAAATGCCATATAATGATATACAGCACAGTTTCATGAAAGCGATGTCAGATAAGTTCGCGGAGAAGCCCGAGGGCACAACGACCGAGTTCTATACGTACGGCGGTATAGCGCAGAAAGGAGGAATGCGAAAGAGGGAGTTCATAGCGGAAGCGTCGAAGATAGTAGATAGCCGAGTTAACTCAACGCCAGCATACAATCCGGATGCGGGTATGCCACAAGGGCAGAGATACCTGATGCCATACATGATGAACCACACGGACATTATGGTAAACGCAGATGACCTGCACTGGATCAACAATGCCGCGATGCAGCAGTGCTGGGATGATATGAAGCGAGGAATTGTCCTGGGACTGGACGATGCACACGGACTGTTAGAAGCGAGATTGGGTAAGGAAGTTACGCCTGATACAATAAGCAACTACATGGAAGTGTTGAACCACGCGCTGCCGGGTGGTGCGGTAATTCAGGAGCACATGGTAGAGACGAAGCCGATGCTGGTGAATGATAGCTATGCCAAGTTATTCTCTGGAGATGACGACCTTATAGATTCTGTGGACAGGAGATTCGTTCTGGACATAAACAAGGAGTTCGCAGCAGGCTATGAGAAACCAGGCGAGCAGGCTGACCAGTTGAAAGATGCAATCGGCAAGAAGATCTGGCAGATCCTATGGATGCCTACGGTTGTAGCACGACAGACAGATGGAGGTACGATGTTCAGGTGGGTAGGTATGCAGGTCGGAATGACAATGATAAACGCATACAAGCTGTGTGCAGGAGAATCAGTCACGGGTGAATTCGCATACTACGCGAAGCACGCTGCTGTGGTTCAGTTATCGAACTACATGCCAGTAAAGAGAGCAAGGGCACACAATGAGCCTGGTGGTATGCCATTAGGTATAAACGCAGACAGTACACGGTCACCGGCGTTGTTCCCGAACGACCCGATAAGGGCTGAGCTGGAGAGTATCGCAGTTGCGGCTATGGTCTATGACCAGTTGTGGTTCGGAACGTACATGTCAGGTGGTGTAGGATTTACGCAGTACGCAAGTGCGACCTACACGGACAACATCCTGGAGGACTTCTGCTACAAGGGCTGTGAAATCGGACTGGATTACGCAGGCGGCAAGATGGCTTCGATAAAGGGCGACAAGATTAACATGGACGTTCTGGAGGAGATAATAAGGGCAGAGAACGATTACTGCTTGACGCAGTATGAAGCATATCCAACAACTGCGGAATCTCACTTCGGTGGATCTGTTAGAGCGTGCTGTGCAGCAGCGGGATGTGGTAGTGCAGTTGCATGCGCAACAGGACTTGCACAACCTGCATTGAGTGCGTGGTCGCTTTCTCAGTTAGGACACTATGAGCGTGTTGGTCGACTCGGATTCTTCGGGTACGACTTGCAAGATCAATGTACGGCATGCGGCTCGTATTCATACCAGAGCGATGAGGGAATGCCATTTGAGATGCGAGGTGTGAACTATCCGAACTATGCGATGAATGTCGGGCACCAGAGTGCGTACGCAGGTCTAGTTGCGGGAGCACACTCTGCGAACCAAGACGCATGGGTGCTGTCACCGCTGTGGAAAGTAGCGTTCTCGGACCGTGACCTACCGTTCGACCGTGGTTACGTGACCAGAGAGTACGGACTGGGTGCAAACAGAGAATACACCAAGGTCGCCGGAGAGCGAGATCTGATTATAGCAGGTCACTACGGCAGAGAACCTGGTGCAAAACTATAAAACAAACAGACACTAAACAAAACAAGTAAGTGGGGGAGATCTTTTTTTCTCTCCCTCATATTTATTTTTTGTGTTTTTGTAATCTCAGGGGTTACTACAAGAACAATATTTTTAGTTTCTCATCTCGACAAAGACACAAAAAGGGGCAAACAGAGAGGAAGAACTTGGATTTCGTTCCTGGAACAGGGTGCATATTACTTTACTATGGCAGAAGAAAAGAATACGGGAAATATGGAAGAGGAAACCGCGGAAGAGTTAATTCTTGTCGGTGAGGAGTATCTTGCGGAAGGCAAGTACGAGGAAGCAATAGAAGTATATAGGGAAATAGTGCGTAGAGATCCGCTTCTTCCTACGTTGGCTAAGGCATGTAACGATTGTGGCGCTGCGTACGCAAGCTTAAAGCAATATGAGATGGCCATCAGTTTCTTCAATGCTGCGCTGAATCTCAGTGATTATTTATTGGATGACGGTATATCGGCATGCTACAATCTCGTTCGGGTTTACCGGCTAATAGACGATGAAGAGAAGGTACAGCAGTATATCAAACGTGCTGAGCTGATAAAAGAAGAACAGAAAATCAGGAATGACTTGGCACAGAAGGTACTGCCTGGTTAGTGGGTTTGGTATTTGTATGGGTGTTGATGCAGACATTATTCTAATGCTAAATTCCTGCGCTTTGATGGACTTGTAGTTTTTTTTGTTTTCTTACTTCAGGCAAAAACAATCAAAAGTCTGAATTGCATTCAACTTCATCCGGTAGTTTGTATCCTGCAATCTTCATAAAAACTTTATTAACTTCTAACAAGATACTGAGCTAGTATGAGCGAAATAAAGAAGATAGGGCTAATCACAAGTGGCGGAGATTGCGGCGGATTAAATGCCGTTATCAAAGGTGTCAGTGCAATGGCGAATTATTATAATCTGGAAAATGTTGTTATTCCCAATGGCTATGCCGGGCTCTACAATTTAATTGATTTCGGAACAGATGAGCTAATCAGTTTAGATTATATTCGCACTGGTTTGTTTCATTCGAATATAGCAGGCTCTGAAGCCGGGCATTCTCGAGTGAAAATCTCGAAATTAAAAGATGAAAATAAATATAATCGGATTAAGCAAGGACTTGATAAACATTCTATTGACGCATTAGTAGTAAGTGGTGGAGACGACACCGGCTCTGTTGCCCTGGATTTAGTAAATAAGGGCATTGCAGTAAACCATGTCCCGAAAACAATGGATTTAGATCTTCAGTCATATAGCGTTGGCGGCGACTCTACAATTAATGCCATCTCAAAAATGGCTGCAAATCTCAGGACCACTGCAAGAAGCCATAACAGGATAATGATTTTAGAAGTATTCGGCAGATATGCGGGGCATGCCGCTTTCAGAGGCGGTATTGCAGCCGATGCAGATTGTATAATCATACCGGAAGTTGCCCCTGATTTCGATATTATTTACGAAGATATGTTTGCTAATTATACCGAGCGAATAAAAAAGTCAGACGTAAAAGCTGGCAGTTACTTGATTGTCGTTTCTGAAGCGCTAAAAGGTAACAAGCCCGAAGATGAGGTTGACGAGCGCGGATTTTTAATAGATAAAACAAGAGGTGTAGATGCGTTTGGGCACTATCCGCTTGCGGGTTCCGGAAAGACAATAGAAGCGGAACTAAAGAAACGGATGAAAAACGATGAGAAGATGAAAGAATTCATGGAGCAGGTGCATATGTATGTTCAGGGCCAATATGAGATACCCGAAATCCGGGTGATCAGACCAACACATCTGGTTCGATGCGGTGATTCGTCCGGTTATGATGCTAATTTCGGTAAAGAATGCGGTGCAGGTGCAGTTATATTATTGATGCAAAATGTTACCGGTGCTACTGTTACGGGTGTAAGAAATGGAGTTGTAGAATATATGAACATCTCGGAAGCGATAAAGCAAAATACCGTCAATCTTGATCAGGTCGCATTGCACGAAGCGCTCGGGATTTGTTTCGGCCGGAAGAGCCCAAAAACGGTTTTCGGAAAGAAAATGAAGCTCGATACGGTAAACCGGTATTTGTAGTTTTCGTGTTACCCGGACAGATTTCCCGTTGCTATTGCCGGTATTAACGGTAGCGATTTGGCAGCAGCATTAGAGGGGCGTACTATCACAGGTATAAAATTCAAGGGGATTACAATAGATCCCGGTTGGTGCGTTCCTCCACTATACGTGGACTACAAGCGTATTTATCCCATTTATGCACGATGTGCGGAGCTCGGTGATGTGCTCAGGGTTCGCAGGTGCTCAGGATTGGGTGAATGCTGCTAACCACTATCTAAGTGATCGGATGCTTTATGCTTCTTCGTACCCTGTGAGACCGTTGAAGCAGAGTGTTGATGAGTTCGGGAGGTTTTCTTACGAAAACCGGGAGTACTGGAGAATTTGATGGCGAAGAATGCGGCTGAGCTGTTTGGGGTACCAATTTAAAATAGCAAATTTATATGGGTGCAGACTCTGTATGTTAAAATAAGGGGTATGTGACTTTGATAAAGCAGAGAGTGATAAAATATGAACGCTAACAACAAAGTTGATGTTACTGTCTCTTTTAGTTTGCCATTTTGTCTCTATTTAAATGATGGAGCATATTTCCTATCTTTAGATAGAGATATTAAAGCTGAGATTTTATTAGAGAACGTACGACAAGAACCGTGGGATAAGCGTTTGGAATTTCATATACTAAATAAAGACGCTATTGATGACGATGCTTACTATCATGTTATAAGAATTATTGATGGGGAACGGGATTGCATTAAAGGATCAAAGCTTAAAGGTGATGATACGGGCTATGAAATACATGAAATTGAAGGGGGAAAAGGTACTATGCCCACCTTGTATATCCCACCAATGTATTACAATTGTGAATTAGCTAAAGATGAAAGAGGTCTCTTTAGGTTCACAGAAGTTCGCATATTCATAAAACAAATAGAAAGGTATAATGAAAATATACAACATTTTTATACTGCTTTAAAAATATTAAACAGATTAATTGATGTCTATCGTTATGTAACAAAAGAATATCACATTAAAAAAATAACGGAAAAGGAGGTTATGGCTTATACAAGCGCAATTAGCGGATCATCAGGCTTTCACTACTGCTATAGTACAAGTGGAATAATACCAACAAGAGTGGATATTTCTCAAGATACACATC
>QENJ01000304.1 GCA_013374505.1 Candidatus Methanophagaceae archaeon | reverse complement strand
TCGCTTTTAGGATGCACAATTATAATTTGTGGGTAGAACCAGCGTAAATATACAAAAGAATAGTTCAGGGCTATGTATCTTAGGTTGGACTAGGAAGTGTGTTATTTGGTTCTCCTAGAATTCTCTTTCAAAAGATTTTTTGATGGGGGAAAGAGGTTTCTACTTATATCACTAGAAAATTCGATTGTGCCATACGTATACGTTTCTCCCACCTTGCCATTAAAGTTATCTTGAGTTACACCTGTTCCCTGATATTTATCACCGCTTGTCAGTCCAGTACCGTTAAGTCTCTGTGGTTGAATGTGCATTTTGGCGTGGAAACCACCATTAGCATCAAGCGTCACGTGGAACAGTTCATGCATCACTCCGTTTAAGACGATCATTTCGCCTGCTCCACCCATTGCACAAGGAACCCATTCACTCCACACCACAGGGTATTTCACATTTGTCGTAACTGTCTCAGCTTCTGCTAGGGCTGGCATCATAAGCGCAGCCGTCCCTACCATGAATGTCACTATTAGCAATGCCACCATTACTATCCCTATTTTTTTCATTTTTTTCTTTTTCACCTCCTAATTTGTTTGGGTACTTGTAAAGCGCCCCTCATCGGCGCTTGCCTTCGCCCCTCCGTGGGCTTGCACCATGTAAGGGACATATGTTTTTTTCATCCCCATTTTTCTTTTATTTAGCACATGCTTTCTTTTTCCGATCCTGTCACTTGTGCTTGAGTGTCTACGGAAGTTTGAGCCATCGGTACGACTACTGCTGAAACAATTATCGCTGCCATCAACACAGCTATTGTTTTCGTTTTTGTGTACATTTTTTCCGTATTCACCTCCTAATTTTTTGTTTTCGGAAATATCATCCTTAAGCCCTTTTTTAATATTAATCCAAGCATATCTCTTACAAGTTCTATCTTTGTCCTTCTCTGTTTCGACATTTTTACTCCACCTGCATATGCTCCGGCATATTCTTGGCCGCTTCTCATTATTATATTATTACTCGAGTTATATAAACTTTCTATTTTTTAACAACATTGCTCAAATTGGACAACATTTCTAGTTCCAGTTGATTAGCTGAGCAACATGGTTGCTAACATCTAAATCCAAAAAGAAGGAAAAAAATGGTGCACAAATCAATTGTGGGACCACCTCTATAGAGTGGAAAAAGAACTATCAAAAAGACCAGCCATTTAACCACTTTAAACTCTCTTTATATTCATACGTTACCGGGTAACCCGATATAACGGGGTAAAACAAGAAGAAAAGAGCTGCGGCGGATACTAACACAAGCAAGTACATTATAACAAAGATTGCGGTACTTTTTCGCGTTGTCGGTCTCATATGTAGCTCATTTATCCAATATGTGATTGCAAGTATCATGAACGGCACATTGGGCATAAAATGATAGATGAATAGGATTCTCGAGATGAACAAAAACGGGATCCATTGCAACAGGAACGGAATGAGTATGAATAGTTCAACGCTACTATCTCGCCCAGTTTTCTTGAATTTCGCTTTTAATACTCGTACCGCGATGAAGATCAAGGCGGGAATGCTGCACCACCATATAATCGGATTGCCCATCAAAACAATACTCGAAACTGTGCCGTCAAAGGTGTTCGAGTACATCCAGAGCGGTACGTGAACCTGTGGGTCTGGGTTAAACATCAAAGGCCAGCACCACCAGGGGGAAGAGAAGGGATGACTCGCGTCAATTCCTGAATGGTAGCCAAACATGTATATCTGTAGCTTGAAGATGTCCATGAGGCCATGCCCCTCACCTGCGAATAGGGCGGGGATGTAGGCCGCGAGGTAAATGGCAGCGGCAACGAATAAACCCGCTAAAACCGTTTTATAATCGGTAATAATTGGCTTCTTATCCCTTAGATTGCTAATCAAAATCAGAATCAAAATTGCAGCCAAACCAAAGACCGCGATCCATTTCACGGCTATGCAACACCCGAAGGCGACAATGCTCAGGAACAGAGAAGTTTGCGCCCTTTTTCCGGCAACGTCCCGGTGGGATAAATAATCGAATGCGAAGTAGAACATCAATAGCGAGAAAAAAGCGATGTATATCTCACCTGTAGCCAATCGTGCCAGCGAGAAGTGCATAAACTCGAATGTTAACAGAAAAGCGGCGAAGAAACCTGCTAAGGCGCTTCTAAAGATGCGTTTAGTCAGCAGAAATATTAGGGGTATCATGGAAGCAGCGGCTAAAACGCCAAAAATCCGCCAGCCAAATGGGTTCATACCAAACGTCAGAATGCCCGAAGCGATTATGAGCTTCCCCAGCGGGGGATGTGTCCATTCATAAGGCTCCACAAAGTTCAAATGCTCTTCCGCCGTTCGCATAAAGTACATCTCATCAAAGTAAGCGCTATACTTCTGCGTGAGTGGAAGTTTAACGGAATACTGCTCATTTACTAACCGTGCAGGGTCTTCTAACATCGTGTGCCCTTCCGTTTCTACACCTACCACTTCTACCCTGGTATTATTTGCGGATATTACCAGAATCTCACCTATTTTACCGTCCGATGCGTTTGCATCGAATACGAACTTCAGGCGCCGTACGCTGGTAGCACTAAAATCCTGTTTACCCCAATTGCAAAAATGCACGCTATTTGTGGGGTCTTTGTCATAAGAGGCAAGGATCCGCCAATCTTCGGTGCGTGGTTCCGCGTCCGCCACGCTACAGCCGTATAACACAAATTTCGTTCGCTTCGCATCACGCAAGAATACATAGACCGATTTTACTTGTTGGTCCGATCCCAAATCAAATACAACCGGGAGTTCTTCTGCATTAGAAGCCGCTTTTGTCGGCTGCCAGCAGGATGAAGGCATCGTAACGGCACCCAGGTTAAAGACGGCAAAAAGCAGAAAAAAAATTGAGAGTGCAGATATTGCTACTAGTTCCCGGGTTCCTTTTATCTTCATCTTCTTTTCGGTAGTTCCTGTACTCTTATACGCAAGAACAAAAACAGAAAACATACATAAATTTATACGTGAATTCAATACGGCTAGCCCGGCATACGGCATCCGCCAGGTACCTTATGCGCGAATGCCCTTGTGTTAGCAGGGTTTTGAAATATCTGTTTCTACCAATATGTTCATTTTCCGAGTTCCTTGCTATATGTTATATCCGTTATTGGATATGAACATAAGAGTACATATTTAATATGGAAAAACATCTAAAAAATGCAGAGTGTAAAATGTCAGTAGAAGAACTAAAGTCATGGATAAACCAGCATAAAGACGACATATTTGCAAACGATGCGGTGGGAACCGGCTGTTTCAGCTATTTGCCGGCCGAGATCATCTGGGCGGTCACGAAACGGTGTAACCTGCGGTGCAAACACTGTTCGATCAGTGAAGTGGACCCGGGGGAACTCAATACAGAAGAGGGATTCGGGCTCATCGAGGACGCAGCAAAATTCGGCGCGGTCAAGTTCGGATTTACGGGTGGTGAGCCGCTGCTGAGAGAGGACATATATGACCTAATAGAATATGCTGCGTCTTTTGATATGCAGGTTGTGATGGCAACGAATGGCACGTTGATAACGGATGAAGTTGCGAAGCGTTTGAAAAAAGCAGGCCTTGAACGTGCGGCAATGAGCATTGATGCGGTTGGTAGTGCACATGATGCGTTTCGTGGCGTGGATGGCGCGTTTAAAGACACGCTCCGTGGGATGAAAGCATGTGAAGCGGCAGATCTTTCTGTACAGTTCTTCACCACGGTGACAAGGGATAATTACAGCGAAATACCAAAAATCATAAAATTTGCCGATGAATTGAACATATGGCGAATTTATCTCATTTATTTGATTGCGGTGGGTCGAGGTAAACAGATTTCTGATGCTTGTTTGTCCACGGCCGAGAACATGGAGTTCTTTGACCATACGGTGTTTAAGCAAAAAGAAGTGAATACGTGGCTTAAGCCGATTTGCAATCCACAATATTGGGCATATCTGAAGGATAAGGGTCTTGTGGATCGAGAAGATGGAACTAAGTTTACCGGCTGCACGGCAGGTATCACACGCTTCCATATCTTCCCCAATGGTGATGTAACACCCTGTGCATATCTACCGGCAAAGACGGGGAATATACGCGAGACACCTTTTGTGGAGATTGTCCGTAACTCGGAGATGTTCAAGGCGTTGAGAGCGCGGAAATTGAAAGGACACTGTGCAACTTGCAAATACAAGCGGATATGTGGTGGGTGCCGGTCACGAGCGTATGCGGTTTCGGGTGATTATTTGGGTGAGGACCCGGTGTGTTCTTTGTGGGAGTCAGAGACTTAGGGCAAATGAAATATTCAGAAGCGAAACAAGGACGGACGTTTGTCATACGGCTCGAAGACGGCGAGGTTATTCACGAGAAGCTAGAAGAATTTGCTCGTACGCACGCGATAGAAGCAGCCACGTTAATAGCACTCGGGGCGGTGGATGAAGGTAGCAAACTGGTTGTTGGCCCCGAGCATGGTAGAACTAAGTCCATTACACCGATGGTGCACCGTTTAGATAACGTTCATGAAATAGTCGGTGTCGGGACTATATTCCTGGATAAGGACCATAACCCGACGTTACACATGCACATTGCTTGTGGCAGAGACGAGCGTACTTTAACGGGCTGTGTTCGCAGGGGTGTTAAGGTGTGGCATATCATAGAGGTGATCCTTACTGAATTGGTGGGTTCGAGTGCGTCTCGTATTTTTGATGAACAGTTGGGGTTTGAGCTGCTGGAGCCGTAAGAAAACGGATTTGTGTTTTTGCTAACGCTTTCGTTCGGCCGAGCAAATAAATAGTATAATAATCATGGTAATTGGAGATACCACAAATTTAACGGTGAATACCAATTGGTTTAAGAAGAAATATACAAAGACCAATTTAAAAGTAAAAAGGTGTCCAGAACGTGGTTCATAAAGCAGAGGACAATTTTCAGAGACTTTGTACACGATCAAGTGCTAGAACGGCCTAGAAAGAAGAGG